>NZ_JBICRM010000045.1:0-74440 GCF_043197025.1 Nonomuraea marmarensis | reverse complement strand
CGGACGAACCTCTGGTGTGCCAGTTGTACCGCCAGGTGCACGGCTGGTTGGCTACGTTCGGAAGGGATAACCGCTGAAAGCATCTAAGCGGGAAGCTCGCCTTGAGATGAGGTCTCCCACCCCGTTTGGGGGTAAGGCTCCCGGTAGACGACCGGGTTGATAGGCCGGAGGTGGAAGCGCGGTAACGTGTGGAGCTGACCGGTACTAATAGGCCGAGGACTTGACCACAAAGCATATTGCTTTGGTGTGTGCTGCGCTCTGTCACTCTTCGCCGGGTCCGGAGCTGCGCCACACCAAAGAAAGACTCTTGCTCGCGTCCACTAGGCAATTCTGAGACAACAAGCGGTATGCTTGTCAGTTTCATAGGGTTACGGCGGTTATGGCGGGAAGGAAACACCCGGTTACATTCCGAACCCGGAAGTTAAGCTTCCCTGCGCCGATGGTACTGCACTCGGGAGGGTGTGGGAGAGTAGGTCACCGCCGGACAATCTTTGGTAGGAGAAGGGCCCCTGACCGGGTATGGTCGGGGACCTTTCTTGTTTCCTGGGACGGCCTGCGCGGGGCCTTCCGCACAGCGCTCTTCGACCCCATGCGGATACCCCACAGGCTGAGTTCGCGGATTAAGGGGAGCGCGGCCGCGATGGTATTCACGGGAGCTGCTCACAGCAGGCGCAGATGGAAGTGAGACATTAAGGGCGAAGGACGAAGACGCCCCAGCCCAGGTATTGGCGGCCGTACTCCAGGTGTGAGCGGCGGGCCCGGGTGAGGAAATCCCGCATGGCCGGAGCGTCGGGATCCGCTGGATTGTCGCGGAGCCAGTCGCTCATCGTCCACCACTGGCCGGCGACGTACCTGTCCCAGCTGTCCTGGTCGGCCAGGACCATTTCCAGGAGTTCGAAGCCGGCCTCTTCGACGCGCTCCGCCGTACCGGCCAGTGAGGTGAAGAGGTCTTTCTCCATTCCGAGGGCGTCGAGAGCCTCGGGCGGAGGTGGCGATATCCAATAGCACTCGCCTACCAGGGCGATGCCGTTCGGGCTCAGATGTCCGCGCATGAGCGACAGGGTGCCCTGGAGGCCGCCGCCGATCCAGGTCGCCCCAATGCACGAGACGATGTCGTACGACTCGGGGGTGTCTTTGTAGGTGGCGGCGTCGGCTTCTATGAAATCGAGCCGGTCGGCCACGCCGAGGTCTTCTGCTCGAGTTCTGGCGGCGCCGAGAAAGACCTTGCTGATGTCCACGCCGACACCCTGTACGCCGTAATCGTTGGCCCACCGGGAAAGGAGCTCGCCCTTTCCGCAGGCCAGGTCCAGCTGGCGGGAGCCTGGGGCGATGCGGCAGATCTCTCCGAGCAGGTCGAGCTTGTCGTCCGTCAAGGGGTTCAGAATCCGGTGACGGGACTCGGCGATTTCGTGGAAGCGTAGTGACATGGTGAGCAGTCTTGCTGACCGAGCGTTTATCGGCCAATCAATAGATGGGTTGCGGCGGGCTCATGGACGTCCCGCGGCTTGCTAGGCTGGCAGTAGCGGGCCACCCCCACGGGTGGCCTTCGTCGCGTAAGGCCCGTGGGCGGGCGGCGACCAGCCACGGTGGACCGTCGTTGTGAGTCCGCTGGGTGAGCCCAACGAAATGGACCAGAAGTGAACAGAGATAACGGATCCGACGGCGGACAGCGCGGGCGCGGCGACCACGGGGACAGGCGCTCCGGCGGAGGCGGCAGGAGCGGCGGATACAACTCTCGCGGGCGAGACTCCGGCGGCGACCGTCCGTTCCGTTCCGACGACAGGCCGCGCTCCGACAACCGCGGAGACAGAGGGCCGCGGAGGGACGACGGCCCTCGGGACCGAGACGATCGCGGTTCGGGTCGTGAGGGCGGAGAGCGTCGTCCGTTCCGTGATCGGGATGATCGTGGTCCTCGTCGTGAGGGGGGCTACGGCGACCGGGGCCCTCGTCGTGAGGGTGGAGGCCGGGACGATCGGGCTCCCCGTCGTGAGGGCGGCTTCGGCGACGATCGGGGCCCGCGTCGCGAGGGCGGCTCCAGTGAGCGTCGTGAAGGTGGTTACGGGGCCCGCCGTGAGGGCGGTTCCGACGATCGTCGTACCTATCGGGACCGGGACGATCGTGGTCCTCGTCGTGAGGGCGGCTCCGGTGAGCGTCGTGAGGGCGGGGAGCGTCGTCCGTTCCGTGATCGGGATGATCGTGGTCCCCGTCGCGAGGGCGGCTCCAGTGAGCGTCGTGAAGGGGGTTACGGTGATCGTGGCCCCAGGCGTGAAGGGGGTTACGGTGATCGTGGCCCCAGGCGTGAAGGGGGTTACGGTGATCGCGGTCCCAGGCGTGAGGGTGGGTTCCGCGACGATCGTGGTCCTCGTCGTGAGGGCGGCTCCAGTGAGCGTCGTGAGGGCGGGGAGCGTCGTCCGTTCCGTGATCGAGATGATCGTGGTCCTCGTCGTGAGGGTGGTCACGATGATCGTGGCCCCAGGCGTGAGGGTGGGTTCCGCGACGACCGTGGTCCCCGTCGCGAGGGTGGTTTCCGCGATGACCGGGGCCCGCGTCGTGAGGGCGGCTCCAGTGAGCGTCGTGAAGGGGGTTACGGTGATCGTGGCCCCAGGCGTGAGGGCGGTTTCCGCGACGACCGTGGTCCCCGTCGCGAGGGTGGTTTCCGCGATGACCGGGGCCCACGTCGCGAGGGTGACTCCAGTGAGCGTCGTGAAGGGGGTTACGGTGATCGTGGCCCCAGGCGTGAGGGCGGTTACGGTGATCGCGGTCCCAGGCGTGACGGCGGTTTCCGCGACGATCGTGGTCCTCGTCGTGAGGGCGGCTCCGGTGAGCGCCGTGAGGGCGGGGAGCGTCGTCCGTTCCGTGATCGGGATGATCGCGGTCCCCGTCGCGAGGGCGGATACGGCGAGCGTCGTGAAGGTGGTTACGGTGATCGTGGCCCCAGGCGTGAGGGTGGCTTCCGCGACGACCGTGGTCCCCGTCGCGAGGGCGGCTTCCGGGACGACCGGGGCCCGCGTCGTGAGGGCGGATACGATGATCGTCGTGAGGGCGGTCGCAGGGACTCCCGCCCGTTCTCGCGAGACGACCGCGAGGAGCGCCCCGCGGCGGCGACCCGCGCCCGATACGGCAGGTCCGACGGCGAGGCCGAGGCTCCGCAGCGCGAGAGGCTGCCCGAGGTCGCGCCCGACATCACCGCGGAGGAACTCGACAAGGAGGTCCTCGAGGAGCTGCGTTCCCTCCCCGGCGATCTCGCCGACCTGGTGGGCCGGCACCTCGTGGCCGCCGAGCGGGCGCTTGAGGACGACGACCCCGACCAGGCACACGAGCACACGAAGGTGGCCCGCAGGTTCGCGGCGCGCATCGGTGTCGTACGCGAGGCCGCGGGTATCGTCGCCTACCACGCGGGGCACTTTTCGGAGGCCCTGAGCGATCTGCGGGCGGCCAGGAGGATGACGGGTTCGGAGGCGTACCTGCCGGTCATGGCCGACTGCGAGCGTGGCCTCGGCCGTCCGGAGCGGGCCATCGACCTCGTACGTTCACCCGAAGCCGAACGCCTCGACCGAGCCGGGCGCATTGAGCTGACCATCGTCGAATCCGGCGCCCGCCGCGACCTGGGCCAGCACGACGCCGCCGTGATCACCCTGCAGCGGCTGCCCGAATTGCGCGACCCGCAGCCCAGGCCCTGGTCGGCACGGCTGGCATTCGCATATGCGGACGCGTTGGCCGAGGCCGGGCATCAGGAGGCGGCTACCGACTGGTTCGGGAAGGCGATGGCGTTCGACGAAGACGGCGAGACGGACGCCGCCGAACGGTACGCCGAGCTGACCGGCGCGGTCATCGAGGACGTCGAGGAAGATTTCGACGATCAGGACGACCTCGAGGACGACTTCGACGACGCTGCGGTGACCGAGGCCGCAGACGTGGCCGAGGCGGACGAGGCGGACGAGGCGAACGCGGCGGACGAGGCGGACGCGGCGGACGAGACGGACGCGGACGAGGCCGACGCGGACGAGGCCGACGCGGATGAGTCGGATGAGTCGGAGGCGCACGAGACGGGCGAGGCCGACGGAGGAGCAGACGACGCCGCGCCTCTCGCGGAAGCCGGTGACCTCCTGGACAGTGAACCGGAGCCGTCCGGCCCCGCCGACGCCCCGCAAGCCCCCGAACCCGCCGCCGACCTCCCGGACGTCCCCGCCGATGAGCAGGATGACGCCCTTGAGACGCCGGGCCAGGCCGACACTCCGGGCATCACTCCGGCGTTCATCGAGCCCGACTTCGGCGACACGCTGGACGTACCTGCCGAGAACAAGCCCAAAACCGACGACTGACGCCGGCGCTCCGCCGTACCCGAACCATCCGGTACGGCGGAGCGTCTCCACGGATGCCGGTCAGGGCGAGATGCGGTCGAGCCAGTGGAGGATCCCCGCGACGTTGGACGGAGCACCGCTCAGCAGTTCGAACTGCTCAGCGGTAGCGTCATCGGACTTCAACGCGGTATAGCGATCCTTGGTGCGATCCCTGACCATGGCCACGGCGTGGTCCAGATCCATGCCCTCAGAATGAGCCTGCCGGGTCAGATCCACCCAGATGCGAAGCTCTTCTGCAGACCGTTCAAGGGTCTCGTGAACGGCATCAACGGGCCCATAGTGGCTGAACAGCAATCTCTGCGGCCCAAGCGCTCCGAACAACGCGATCGAGTCCAGCGCCGTCCGCAAATCGAAGTCCGGCGGAGGCGTCGCAGGACGCAGATCTCCCGTCTCGGGCAGGTACACACCGGCCGCGTCACCTACATACAGGTCACCAGTGGCGGAGTCGACCAGGCCGACGTGATGTTTCGCGTGCCCGGGGGAGTAGTGGCTGCTCAGCGTACGTCCATTGCCCAGGTCGATGGCGCCCGTGTCGCCGAGGGCAACGATCCGCTGGGCGTCGGTAGGAGACAGTTCGCCAAAGAGCGTGTCGAGCCGGTCACCCCACACCATCCGGGCACTGGCCATCAACCGCGACGGATCAGCCAGATGACGGGCACCCTTCTCATGCACCACGACCTGCGCGTACGGGAAGAACCTGGCGATGTCTCCCACTCCACCGGCATGATCCAGGTGAATATGGGTCACCACGACGGTAGCCAGATCCTCGGGACCGACACCGAGTGAGGTGACCGCGTCGCGAACCACGGGCGCCGAGGTCGAGGTACCCGTCTCCACCAGGCACGGCCGATCACCCAAAATCAGATAACCAGCCGTGATGCCCGAGTATCCAGCCATCTTGGTGTCGATTTCATAGACGTCGCCGCCCAGAGCGGTGATGTTTTCCACAGGCACTCCCGCGCGTCCACCCGTTGTCCCCAGAACGCCATTCCAGTCGATCCGGCTTCCTTCTCATCGTAGAGAGTGATCCCCACCAGAGCACCGATAGGGAGGACGACAGTGGACCGAAACGAGGTCGTGCTGGTGGGAAGGCTGTCAGCGGCGGTCGAGGAGCACCCCTTGCCCAGCGGCGACACCGTGACGAAGTGGCGCATCATCGTCCGCCGCCGCCGGCACAGACGGGGAGCGGCCCTGACGGACAGCATCCCGTGCGTGACGTTCAACCCGGAGACCGCCGCCATAGTCCGCAAGCTCAAGCCCCGCGACTACATCGAGGTGACGGGAGCCTTCCGCTGCCGCGTCTTCGGCCCGTCCGCCGCCAAGATCTGGAGGTACGAGGTGGAGGTGAGCACCGCCAGTCCAGTCGAAGCCGACGTTCCCAAACCCGAGGAGGCCCCCGCCGAGACCCTCACCGCCCTGATCCCTCGGCAGGTGCCCTACCTGGCACCAGCCGGCTGACCTAGCGCCTGGGCGACGTCCGCCAACCGACGGGGCTCAGGCTGACGAGCGTTCATCTTCAAGGGGCGCTCGGGCTGAGCTGAGGGTGTTCGTTGGCCGCTCGGCGATGGTGAGTCCGTTCGTCCCGGCGACCGCTCGGCGATGGGGATTTGTCAGCGATGGCTGCTTGGGCGAGGTGAATTCATTGGCTGGTGGCCCTTCGGCCGTGGCGTGTCCGTTCGCCCGGCGGTTCTTGGCGATGGCTGTTGGGTGAGGTTCGTTGGCTGATGGCCGAACGGGCTGGGGAGCGATCGGCAGATGGAGGCTCGGCGTCGGGGACGGCCGGTTGCCTCAGTCGATGGCGAACGTGCGGAGGACCAGGCCAGTCCTGGGCTTGGGACCGAAGGAGGTGGATTTGCGGGGGACTCGTTCACCGCCCGCGGCGATGGCCAGCACATCGTCGACTGCGAGCGGCTTGAGGATCACGGCGGTGCCGCCGGTGCGGAGGGCCAGCTTCACTGCGGCTTCCGCGTTGTGGTGGACGATGCGTACGGTCTGATCGTCGTCGCGCATGCCCCACACCTTGGGCAGGACGAATTCGGTGAGGACGGAGGTGTTGAGCGAGTTCCAGCGGTCGGAGTGGTCGGCCGGCATGGCACGGGCGAGTTGCACCGGGTCGGGATCGGTGAGCAGATGCGTCCCGTCTTCACCTGCGAGCAGGAAGGAGGGCTCCACGGCCTCTTCGAGCGCGGCCAGGCCCTGTGCCAGGTCGTCATAGTCGCGAACGCGCCACGAACCCCTGGCCCTGGCGGTCGCCTCAGCCAGGGGCAAGCCGGGGATCACGCGATGGATGGCCTGCAAGTCTGGCGGATATGCGGCGGAGTCGACGAGCAGGGCCAGCCCGAAGTCCCACGGCCCGACCGCAGGCTCAACAGCCTCCGGAACCGGACGTCCCCCGAGATCTGAGCGCTCGGATGCGGTGTCAGCCGACGGCTGGGCCCTTTGCGCGGCGTCAGCGGGCTGCTGTCGCCGAGTGCCCGAAGCGGTGAGGGGCGGCTGAGTGTCTGAAGCGGTGGAGGGTGGCCGAGCGTCCGAAGTGGTGGAGGTGGGTGCTGGTGGCTGGTCCTGGAGGGCGCGGTGGGTCGCGTGTTCTTGGCGTTGGAGAACGCGGTATGTCGCGTACCTGTGGTGGCCGTCAGCGATCAAGGCTTGCCGGTGGTGGAGGTCGGCGTTTATCGCGGCGATCTCGGTCGTGTCCGTGATCGCCCACAGGCGGTGGGTGAGGCCGTCTTCCGTGTGGGCGGATACGAGGGGGCGTCGTTTCACGGCCACCTCGTCCACCAGGTGGGTGGCCGTGCCGTTGGCACCGTCGTACAGGAGGAAGATGGGCTCTAGGTTGGCCTCGGTGGTGCTCATGAGGGCGAGCCGGTCGGCGATGGGGCCGGGCAGGACGTCCTCGTGGGGCAGGATGATGCGCTGCCCCGGGTCGGCCAGGCCTACGTCGCCGATCAAGCCCCGTTGCAGGACGTCCGGTCCGCTCTGCTCGTACACGTAAAGGGCCGGCACGTCGTCTGGCACCAGCACGCCCGAGTCCAGCCAGGCTCGCAGCGTGTCCCTGGCTGATGCGTACCTGGCTTCGAGCGGGGCTTCGATCGGTGGGAAGGGTGTTTCAGGTTGTGCTTGGGGCGCGGCGTGAGCGGTCGGCTCGGTGGTTGCGGTCGGTTGTGTCCTGGTGCTTTCGTGGGTGGTGAGATCTGGTGGTGTTCGGGCGTCGGGGTAAGGGGTGGCGCTCGGTTGTGTCCGAGGGGAGCAGGGAAGGATGAGGCGGACGACGTTGTTCGGGTGGGAGCCCAGGAGGGTGTCTACGTCGGCGTCGGAGATCAGGTCGTACGGTGGGGAGGTCACCTTGGCGGGATCTTCGACAGCGAAACGTACGCCTCGGAAGGGCCGTAGCACCAGTCCATCCGGCACCGGCAGTTCAGGAATCCCCATACCGGGCATGCTCCCATAAATGCTTGTGCCTTCCCCAAGTCGCCCCGTGGTTGCAGTCGTGGCCGTTCCGCAGCAGGCCGCGACGGGTCTGTCGTTCAGCGATGAAGGAGTCCTCACGCATGGCTCAAGATGGAAGCGTTCATGATGATCCCTCCGGCGCTCCGGGGGGCGGTGTTTACGACTGGTACCAGCGTGGGGTGAAGTTGCTGAGAGAGGGCAGTCCTGCTGCCGCCGCGGCGTTGCTTGAACGTGCTGCCGCGGCCGAGCCTGAATCGCGCAGCATTCTGGAGGCGTTGGCGCGGGCGCAGTTCAATTCCCGGCAGTACGCCGAGGCTGCCGCTAGTTTTCGCCAGATAGTGGATGCTAATCCAGCTGAGGATTATGCCTACTTTGGACTGGGGTTGTCGTTGTGGCGCACTGGCGATGTTGAGGGAGCCCAGGAACCGCTGGCCATTGCGGTGGCGATGCGGCCGGATGAGCGGCATTATGTGTCGGCCTTGAAGAGTGTTCGGGCTACGTTGCGTGCTCGTCGGGAAATGTAGGCGGTTGTCCATCGCACTTTGTCTTCGGTTATCGGTCAACCGTTCCGCATCAGTGCTTTCCGCGTTGAAGAGTGCGCCACGGCGTCCCGGCGTTGGGGCGTCCGGTCTCCGAACTGCTCGATGCTCGCATGGCGTCCGAGAGCCGAAGTCACTGAGGGCTCTCAGGGTCGGTGTTCGACTGCGAAGGGAGGCCCGTAGCAGCACGCAGCTGCGCATGTCCGGTAGGCGGGATTTTGGGGGTCGTCAGTGCGGGGGGTGTGCCGGGGTGGGGGAACGGGAGTGGTGTCAGGCGTTGTGGCGGGTGGCGTTGGCGGTGATGGCGGCTTGGAAGTAGGCCGCCAGACCGGGGGCCGTTCGGTCGAAGATGGTGGTGAAGCGGGGGTCCGTGACGTACAGGTCGCCGAGGCCGCGGTGGATTTCGTAGCTGCAGTCGTAGCACCAGCGGGTGATGTGGGCCCGGTGTTCTTCCGCCAGGTCCATGGCCAGGTCGCCGTCCGCCGGCGCGCCTGCGCGCATCGCCTCCGCCATGCGGTTCGCGATCTCGGCTGCCTCGCCCATGAATCGCTTCCAGTCCTCCTTCGTGAACGTTGACGTGCGGCGCATAGAGTCTGTCCAGGCTTGCGTGCCGCCCCAGCGTTGCTCGGCCTCCGCCGCGTGGCCGTCAGGGTTGAAGTCGCCGAACAGCTCAGCGCGCTCGTCGGCGGTGAGGTTGAGGTTGGCGGACATGGCCATCCTTCCGGTAGGTGGGTATGAGGGCGACGCTAAAGTCTCACGCGGCGTGAGAGTCAAACGGGAAGAGGCGCAGTGCTGATCGACGGCTATGACACCCTGCTGCTCGACCTCGACGGCGTGGTCTATCTGGGTAGCCAGCCGGTGCCCGGGGCTCCGGCGGCGCTGGAGGAGGCGCAGCGGCGCGGGGTGCGGTTGGCGTACGTGACCAACAACGCCTCCCGTACGCCCGCCGCCATCGCCGCCCACCTGCGCGAGCTCGGGGCGCCTGCCACGGCCGCCGACGTGGTGACCTCGGCGCAGGCCGCCGCCCGGCTGGTCGCCGAGCGGGTGCCGCCCGGCTCGAACGTGCTCGTGGTCGGGGGGTCCGGGTTGCGGCTGGCCGTACGGGATCGGGGGCTTCGGCCTGTTTCGACCGCCGCCGAGTCGCCTGTCGCCGTGGTGCAGGGGATCGCGCCCGGGTTGTCGTACGGGCTGCTGGCGGAAGGCGCGTTGGCGGTGCGGCAGGGGGCGTTGTTCGTGGCGTCCAACGGGGACAGCACGATGCCCACCCAGCGAGGGGTGATCCCGGGGAATGGCGCGATGGTCCGGGTGATCGCCGCTGCCACTGGAGTTGAGCCGGTTTATGCGGGGAAGCCTGATCCGCCGTTGCATCGGGAGTCGATGATCCGCACGGGGGCCCGGCGGCCGCTGGTCGTGGGGGACCGGCTGGACACCGACATCGAAGGGGCCTCCAATGCGGGGGTTGAGAGTCTGCTGGTCCTGACGGGGGTGGCTACGGCCCTTGACGTGTTGACGGCGGATCCGCGGCATCGACCCACGTATGTCGGGGAGGATCTGGGCGTGCTGCTCCAGGACTATCCCGAGGTGCGGGACGGTGCTTGTGGGGGGTGGCAGGCCCGGTGGACGGATGGTGTGTTGCGGCTCGACGGTCATGGCAGCCGGATCGACGGGCTGCGGGCCGCCTGCGACGCGGCCTGGGCGATGGCCGGGCAGGGGCGGCTCGAGGAGGACGCCGTCAAGCCCGTGCTGGATCGTGTCGGGTAGCCGGGTTCGGTGATTCGGGTTTGCGTCGGGTCCGGATTGTGCCGGGCGTCGGGTGGACGGGGTCCGTGTCGGGCCCGGATCGTGCTGGGCGTCTGCTGCGTTGGGTCTGCGTCGGGGTCCGGATCGCCTCGATGGCGTACGTGAGCGGGTTCGCCCGCGCCACCACCTCCATCCACCCCGGCATGGCCGTCAGCGGCACGAACGCGTTGCTCATGAACAGCAGCGGCAACAAGGCGAACCCGGTGATCGCGAAGAACGTCCCGGGGCCAGGTCGTCCACGGCGCGGTGGTCGCCGTACGCGCGGCTCAGGCGCTCGGCGTCGATGATCAGACCCATTTGTTAGCCTATCGCCGAATAGTTAACGGATCCATTAAATAACTGGGCGACACAACGGGTCAACGGTCCCTCAGATCAGCCTGCGCAGCCGCAGCAGGTCGCCGAAGCTCGCGTCGATCTTCACCCGCCCCCCGAGCAGCGCCCGCGCCAGGTCCAGCTCCCCGTCGACCAGCGCGATCAGGTCGTCGCTGGCGATGGTGAGCTTGACGTCGGCCGGCTTGCCGTCCGCCGGCGGCTGCTCCGTGAACGGGTCGAGCCCCCCGTAGTGCAGCCGGCCGTAGAAGATCACGCCGAGGTCGGGAACCCGGCAGCTGACCGTGCGCTCCACCACGTGCTTGGCGCGGTCCTCCTCGCCGACCTCGTCGAACTGGGCGACGAGCTTGGCGAGTGCCGCCCGGCACTCCTCGACGCTTGCCATGATGCGCATCCTTTCTTTCCCTTTGCGGACGGTAGCGTTCCACATCAGTAGCACCCCCGTATGACCTTCAACGCGTAACACGCCTGCCAAGGTCCCGGGTGCTCGCGGGAGGCGTTACCGTCGAGTCATGAGTGAGGTGCCGGAGGGGACCGGCGACGAGCGGGTCGACGCCATCGTGACCGGCCTCGGCCGCTTGGGCGAGCTGCCCGTGAGCGAGCACGTGGCGGTCTTCGACGAGGCGTTCTCCGGGCTCGAGTCCACGCTCGCCGCCGTAGCCGAGCAGGCCGTGGACGGGCAGGCCGTAGACGGGCAGGCTGCGGACGAGCGGGCCATGGGACGGCCGTGAGCCGCAGGATCCGCCTCGACAGCGAGCTGGTACGCCGGGGCCTGGCCAGGTCGCGTGAGCAGGCGGCCCAGCTCATCGACGCCGGCCGGGTCTCCGTCGGCGGCCAGCGGGCCGGAAAGCCCGCCACCCAGGTCGACACCGCTGCCGCCATCGTCGTGGCGGCTTCGGAACACGGCCCGGACTACGTTTCGCGGGGAGCGCACAAATTGCTCGGCGCGCTCGAAACGTTCGAAGAACTGTCCGTGGAAGGCCGCCGCTGCCTCGACGCGGGCGCCTCCACCGGCGGGTTCACCGACGTGCTGCTGCGCCACGGCGCCGCCCACGTGCTCGCCGTCGACGTCGGCTACGGCCAGCTCGCCTGGTCGCTCCGCACCGACGAGCGGGTGACGGTCATGGAACGCGTCAACGTCCGCGACCTGGACCCCGCCATGGTCGGCGAGCCGCCCACGCTGGTGGTGGGCGACCTGTCGTTCATCTCGCTGCGGCTGGTGCTGCCCGCCCTGGCCGAGGTCGCCGCGCCGCGGGCCGACTTCGTAATGCTGGTGAAACCGCAGTTCGAGGTGGGCAAGGACCTCGTGGGCGCGGGCGGCGTCGTACGGGATCCCGAGCTGCGAGAACGATCCGTGCGTGACGTCGCCGCCAAGGCGCGGGAGCTGGGCCTGACCGTACGCGGTGTGACCGCCAGCCCGCTGCCGGGACCGTCGGGAAACGTCGAATATCTGCTCTGGCTGGGCAAGGGTGAGGGCGAGCCGCCGGTCGCCGACCTCGAAGCCGAGATCCACCGTGCCGTCGCGGAAGGGCCGCAATGAACCGGACCGTTCTGGTCGCCGTACACACCGGGCGTGACGCCGCAGTCGAGAGCGCCCGCCTGGTCATCAACCGGCTGGTCGACGCCGGCATCAACGTCAGGGTGCTCGACACCGAGGCCCGCGAGATCGGCTGCGGCGGGGCCCAGGCGGTGACCGGCGACCCGAGCGCGGCCAAGGACGCTGAGGTCATGATCGTGCTCGGCGGCGACGGGTCGCTGCTGCGCGCGGCCGAGCTGGCCAAGCCCGCGGGCACGCCGCTGCTGGCGGTCAACCTCGGACATGTCGGGTTCCTGGCCGAGGCGGAGGTCGCCGACCTGGCCGAGGCGGTCGACAGCGTCGTCGCGGGGCGTTACGACGTCGAAGAGCGGATGACGATCGATGTTCTCGCCAGGCTGAACGGCCGGGTGCTCGCCGACACGTGGGCGCTCAACGAGGCGACGGTCGAGAAGCAGGAGCGCATGCTGGAGGTGGTCGCCGAGATCGACGGCCGGCCGCTGTCCAGGTGGGGGTGCGACGGCGTGATCTGCGCCACTCCGACGGGCTCGACCGCGTACGCGTTCTCCGCCGGCGGTCCTGTCGTGTGGCCGGAGGTGGAGGCGCTGCTCATGGTGCCGATCAGCGCGCACGCGCTGTTCGCCAGGCCGATGGTGGTCTCCCCGCGGTCCACGCTGGCCGTCGAGATCCTGCCCGACACGCCGGGCGGCGTCCTGTGGTGCGACGGCCGCCGCCGCTTCGAGCTGCCGTCGGGCACGAGGGTCGAGGTACGCAGGGGAGCAGAGCCCGTACGCCTGGCGCGCCTGCACGGTGTGGAGAGCACGGGCGCGCCGTTCACCGACAGGCTGGTCGCCAAGTTCGAGCTTCCTGTCCAGGGGTGGCGCGGAAGGGTGCGACCCTGAGTCAATGGAGGGGAGAGCGCGTAGGATCACGTGGGCGCAGGTGTTCGGAAACGATCCGTGTGGCCATCAGACACGGCAGTGAACGGGAGTGGGCAGTGCGACCAAGGGTCGAGGAGGTCCGCATCCAGGGGCTCGGCGTCATCGACGAGGCCGTTCTCGAGCTTTCGCCTGGCTTCAACGTGGTCACCGGCGAGACCGGCGCGGGCAAGACGATGGTCGTCACCGGGCTCGGGCTGCTGTTCGGCGGCCGGGCCGATCCTTCGCGCATCCGACCGGGGGCCGACCGGGTGAGCGTCGAGGGCACGCTGATCATCGAACCCGGCGGGCGCGTCTCCCAGCAGGTCGAGGACATCGGCGGCGAGATCGAGGACGGCGAGCTGATCATCTCCCGCACCGTCTCGGCCGAGGGCAGGTCCAGGGCCTGGCTCGGCGGGCGCACGGTGCCCGTCGGCACCCTGACCTACCTGGCCGACGACCTGGTGGCGGTGCACGGGCAAATGGACCAGCAGCGGTTGCTCCAGGCGGCCAGGCAGCGCGCTGCGCTCGACAGATACGCCGGAAACGACCTGGTCAAGCCGCTGCGGGCCTACTCGCAGACGTACAAACGGCACAAGCAGGTGGGCGCGCTGCTCGATGAGCTGACCACCAGGGCCAGGGAGCGGGCGCAGGAGGCCGATCTGCTGCGCTTCGGCCTGGAGGAGGTCGAGAAGGTCGATCCCAAGCCGGGCGAGGACTCCGAGCTGCGCGGCGAGGAGGAGCGGCTCTCGCACGCCGACGCCCTGCGCAGCGCCGCGACCAGCGCCCACACGGCGCTGCTCGGCGACCCGATGGAGGCGGTGGGCAGCCCCCACGACGTGATCTCGCTGCTCGGCGAGGCGCGGGCGGCCGTGGAGGTGGTACGCGACTTCGACGCCCAGCTCGCATCCGTGGCCGACCGGCTGGCCGAGGCCGGATATCTGATCTCCGACGTGGCCACCGACCTGGCGGCGTACGCGGAGTCGATCGAGGCCGATCCCGCGCGGCTGGCGGCTGTGCAGGAGCGCCGGTCGGTGCTGTCCGGACTGATACGGAAATATGCCGAAGACAGCGCGGGTGTTCTGGCCTGGGCGCAACAGTCCGCCGCCCGCCTGACCGAGCTCGAAGGCGACGACGAGCGCATCGAGGAGCTGACCCGCGAGCACGAGGAGCTGACCGCCCGGCTCACCGAGATGGCCGCCGAGCTCACCGGGGTGCGTCAGGCCGCCGCCGAGCGGTTCGGCCAGGCCGTGACCGAGGAGCTGACGGCGCTGGCCATGCCCCACGCCAGGGTCGTGGTCGAGCTCAGCCGCAGTGACGACTTCGGTCCCGACGGCGTCGACGAGGTGGAGTTGCGGATGGCCGCGCATCCCGCCGCGCCCCCGCTGCCGCTCAACAAGGGCGCGTCCGGCGGCGAGCTGAGCCGGGTCATGCTCGCGATCGAGGTGGTGTTCGCGGGCGCGGATCCGGTGCCGACGTTCGTGTTCGACGAGGTCGACGCGGGAGTCGGCGGCAAGGCGGCGGTGGAGATCGGGCGCCGGCTGGCCAGGCTCGCCCGCACCGCCCAGGTGGTCGTCGTCACCCACCTGCCGCAGGTGGCCGCGTTCGCCGACCAGCATCTGGTGGTGGAGAAGGCGAGCGACGGCAGCGTCGTGCGCAGCGGCGTCGTCACGCTCAACCACGAGGGACGCGTACGCGAGCTCTCCCGCATGCTGGCCGGGCTGGAGGACTCCAAGCTGGGCCGGGCGCACGCGGAAGAGCTGCTGGGGCTCGCAGCGGCAGATCGGTGATCCTGGGTGACATAGTGGACACGCCGCGTAATGCGTGGCCTCTGCGCTGTTTCGCTCTGGCAGGATGGTCATGATGAAGGTTCCGGGAAGCAGGATGCCGGGCCTCCGCGGTAGGAAGGTCGGTGACCTTCCCGGTGTGACAGCAGTGGCGAGAATCGACCGGCGTACCAAGAGGCTGACAAAACGCCTCCAGCCCGGTGAAATTGCGATTATCGACCATGTAGACGTCGACCGGGTCAGCGCGGAGGCACTTGTCGCATGCGGCGCGGCGGCCGTCGTCAACGTCGCCTGCGGCATCAGCGGCCGCTATCCCAACCTCGGGCCGCAGATCCTGCTCGAAGCCGGCGTGCCGTTCGTCGACAACGCCAACCAGGAGCTGTTCGAGCGGGTCCAGGACGGCGACGTCGTCCGGCTCAGCGACGGGGTCGTCTACCTCGACGAGGACATCGTCGGCAAGGGCGAGCAGCAGACCACCCAGGCCGTCGAGTCGGCCATGGCCGAGGCCCGTGCCGGGCTCGCCGTCCAGATCGAGGCCTTCGCCGTCAACACGATGGAATACGTCCGCGGTGAGGGCAAGCTCCTCATCGACGGGGTCGGCGTGCCTGAGATCCGCACCTCGATGGAGGGCAGGCACGTCCTCATCGTGGTACGCGGATACCACTACAAGGAAGACATCGCCACCCTCCGCCCCTACATCCGCGAATACCGGCCCGTCCTCATCGGCGTCGACGGCGGGGCCGACGCGCTGATGGAGGCCGGCTACCTGCCCGACGTGATCGTGGGTGACTTCGACTCGGTCTCCACCAAGGCCCTGACCTGCGGCGCCGAACTCGTCGTACACGCCTATCGCGACGGCCGGGCCCCCGGGCTCGAGCGGGTGCACCAGCTCGGCCGCGAAGCGGTGATCTTCCCCGCCACCGGCACCAGCGAGGACATCGCCATGATCCTCGCCGACGACAAGGGCGCCGAGCTGATCGTCGCGGTCGGCACCCATGGCACGCTGGAGGAGTTCCTCGACAAGGGGCGCTCCGGCATGGCCAGCACCTTTCTCACCCGCCTGATCATCGGCAGCAAGCTCGTCGACGCCAAGGGCGTGAGCAGGCTCTACCGCAGCCGCATCTCCACCCAGCAGCTGCTGCTACTCGTGATCACCGCGCTGATCACGATGAGCGTCGCGCTCTTCTCCTCGTCGATCGGCCGCACCTGGCTGAACGGCGTGCAAGACGCCTGGAACGCGTTCATCTTCTGGCTGGTCGGACTCTTCTCGTGATCGATTTCCGTTATCACCTCGTCTCCATCGTCGCGATCTTCCTGGCGCTGGCCGTGGGCATCGTCATGGGCACCACGCTGCTCCAGGACCCCGCGATCGAGCTGGCCAGGAGGACCAGCGACGAGCTGACCAACACCAACAACGGCCTGCGGGCCGACCTCGACACTCTGCGCGGCAGGGAGGCGGGCAACGACGCCTTCATCTCCTCCATGACGCCGGACGCGGTGGCGGGCGACCTGACGGGGCAGCGCATCCTGCTGATCGAGACGCCCGGCTCCAGCACCGCCGTCCGCGAGGCGGTACAGCAGGTGCTCGGCCAGGCGGGCGCGGAGATCTCAGGGCGGGTCACGTTCACGGAGAAGTTCCTCGACCCCAAGGGCACGGGCGTGATCGACGGCCTGGTCAACCAGCTCAAACCGGCCAACATGATCTTCCCGACCACGGCCACCACCTGGGACAGGGCCGCCGCGCTGCTCGGCGCCGCCTTCGTCACCAACGACCAGGCCCAGGTGGGCACGCCCAACCCGGCCACCGGCGACGTGATCAGCGCCTTCGAGACGGGCGGGCTGCTCAGCACCGAAGGAGAGCCGGGCAAGCGGGCCACGCTCGCCGTGATGATCGCTCCCGAGCGGCCGTACGAAGGCGAGGACGCCGAGGCCCAGGCGGGCGCGCTCGTCTCGGTGGCCGACGGCATCGACGTGGCGGGCAAGGGCACGGTACTCGCCGGGTCCATCGTCGCCGCCGCCGTCCCCGGAGACGTGATCAACGCGGTACGCGACGAGAGCGAGATCTCCAAGAGGGTCTCCACCGTCGATACGGCCGATATGCCCGTGGGCCGCGTCGTGATCGTCTACTCTCTCCGGGAACAACTCAACGGTCGCGCCGGCCAGTACGGCATCGGCAAGGGAGCCTCCGCGCCCCAGCCTCCGGTGACGTCCGCCACCCCGTCCCCCACCACCCAGTCAGGGAGCTGACATGCCTGCCAGCCGGGCCCGTGGCCTGCTCTACGCCCTCGCCGGTGCCGCGATCGGCGCCGCGGCCGCCCGCGCCGCCTACGCCGCGTTCACCCGTAACCGGCCGGCCGACCTGAGTGGCCGCTGGACGCGCAAGAACCACCGCGGAGAGCCCATCACGCTGCTCGAAGGCCCCGCGTTCGTGGCGGGCTCCAGCGCGGCGGCCGCCCTCACGCCGGGGCTGCCCGGTCGCCTGCGCCTGGCCGCCCTGGTCGCGGGCGTCGGCAGCGGCGCGCTCGGCGCGTACGACGACCTCTACGGCACCACCTCCTCCAAGGGCTTCAAAGGGCACCTGACCGCGCTCGCTCGCGGCGAGGTCACCAGCGGCGCCGTCAAGATCCTCGGCATCGGCGCCACCGGGCTCGGCGCCGCCGCCCTCGTCTCCCAGGGACCGGTCGACACCCTGGTCAACGGCGCCACCATCGCCGGCGCCGCGAACCTCGCCAACCTCTTCGACCTGCGTCCCGGCCGCGCCATCAAGGTGGGCCTGCTGACCGGCGGGCCGCTGCTCGCCGCCTCTCTCTTCCGCGGCTCCCCGGCCTCCGCCGCGCTCGCCGCCATCCCGCTGGGGGCCGCCGCGGCGCTGCTGCCGGACGACCTCGGCGAGCGCGCCATGCTCGGCGACGCCGGCGCCAACTCCCTCGGCGCGCTGCTCGGGCTCGCCGCCGTCACCAGGCTCGGCCGCCCCGGCCGCTATGCCCTGCTGGGCACCGTCGTGGTGCTGACGGCGGCCGCGGAGAAGGTCAGCTTCACCAAGGTCATCGCCGGAAACCCGGTGCTCAACCGCCTCGACATGCTCGGCCGCCGTCCCGTCGACCCTGTGTGACCCCGCGTTTGCCGGTAGGGCCTGCCAGGATGTTCTGCGTCAGCCATCGACGGGGAGGCGACGTGGAGGCACTGTGGGGGTCGTGACCGCGCGGGGCGTGGCGGGCGGTGCCATGCTCATCGGGGCGATCACCGTGCTGGCCCGCATCGCGGGCTTCGCCAAGCAGTACGCCTTCGCCCAGACGGTCGGCACCAACTGCTTGTCCACGGCTTATATGACGGCCAACCAGATCCCCAACATCGTGTTCGAGGTGGTCGTCGGCGGGGCCCTGGCGGGAATGGTCGTGCCCGTGCTCGCCGGGGCGGCCGGGCGGGCCTCGCGGGAGGAGACCCCCGGCTCTCGCTCCACTGGCCAGTCGGCGCGGGTGGGGCGGATCAGTTCGGCGCTACTGACGTGGGTGGTCGTCATCCTCGTGCCGCTGGGCGCGCTCACCGCGCTGTTCGCCGGGCCGATCATCGGGCTGTTCTTCGGCACGGCCATCGACGGCTGCCAGGACGTGGGCGCGGTGACGGCGGTCGCCACCCGGATGCTGGTCGTCTTCGCCCCCCAGATCCCCCTGTACGGCGTCGCCGTCGTCCTCTACGGCGTGCTGCAGTCCCACCATCGGTTCGCCGGACCCGCGGTCGCGCCACTGGTGTCCAGCATCGTGGTCATCGTGGCCTACCTGCTGTTCGTGCCGCTCAGCGGCGGGGTGATCGATCCCGCCGCGGTCCCCGGGCCGGCCGAGCTGGCGTTGTCGGTGGGGACGAGCCTGGGGGTGTTGTCCCTGGTGCTGGCCGTGATCGGGCCGGTGGCCCGGCTCGGGTCGCGGTGGCGGCCCACCTTACGGTTCCCCGACGGGGTGGCCGGGCAGGTGCGCCGGCTCGCCGTGGCCGGGATCGCCGCCCTCCTGGCGCAGCAGGCCGCCATGATCGTGGTGCTGGTGTTGTCCAACAAACAGATCGGCAACGGGGCCATCACCGTCTACAACTACGCGTGGGCGATCTATCTGGTGCCGTACGCGGTGCTGGCCGTACCCATTGCCACCAGCGCGTTTCCCCGGCTGTCCGCGCAGGCGGGCGACCCGGTGGCGTTCTCGGCGCTCGCGGCTCGCACGACGCGGGCCGTGGTGCTGGTGTCGGGGCTGGCCGCCGGTGTGCTGGCCGCCGCCTCGGGGCCCGGTGCCGTGGTGTTCCTGGGGTCCAGGAGCGAGGTGCCCGCGCCCGAGCTGGCGGCGGCGATCGCGCTGTTCGCGCCGGGGCTGGTGGGCTATGGGCTCATCGCCCACCTGAGCCGGGTGCTGTACGCGGCCGGTCGCGGCAGGCAGGCCGCCACGGGGACCGTGGCGGGGTGGGTCGTGGTGATGGTCGCGCAGACCGTCTTCGTGCTGGTGCTGCCCGGAGAGTGGAAGATCGGGGGGATGGCGCTCGGGATGAGTGTGGGCATGAGTGTGGGCGGAGCGCTGCTGCTCGGCTCCGTGGCGCGGGCCCGGGGGAGCGGGGCCGTGGCCGGGCTGCTCCGGGCTGGCGGTGCCGCGGCTGCTGGGGGGCTGCTGGGGTACCTGGCGGGGGCCGGTGTCGTGGGGTGGCTCGGGGTCCGGGGCATCTGGCCGAACGTGTGGGCCACCGTGCTGGCCGCCCTTGTGGCGCTGGTGGTGGGGGCGGTGGTCGTGGCGCTGGTGGACCGCGCGGATGCCGGTGCGGTGGCCGGACTGCTACGGCGCGGCGGATCCGGTTGAGACGGTGCCGTCGGGCCGCTCGAGGCTGGGCCTGTGGTGTGGGAGGGGCGGTGAGCCGACGCTGTGGTGGACCGGTTGAGCCGGCGCTGTGGACGCGTCGTATCGGCTTGGGTCGTCATGGGGGAAGTCGTGAGGGAAGTCATAGGGGAAGTCGTGAGGGAAGTCGTGGAGGAAGGAGCTTGTCGTGCGGGTGGCTTTCGTGCTGGGCACCACGTCCGGGGGGACGGGGCGGCATGTCCTCATGCTGGTGGAAGGGCTGGTGCGGCGGGGGAATCAGGTGCTCGTCGTCGGGCCTCGGAGCGTTGAGGAGAAGTTCTCGTTCGCCGGGGCGGGGGCTCGGTTCGTGGATGTGACCGTCTCGGACCGGCCGCATCCCGTCAACGACCTGCGTGCCGTGCTCGCCATCAGACGGTTGACGCGCGACGCCGATGTCGTGCACGCCCACGGGCTGAGGGCCGGGGCGCTGGCCGCGCTGGGGAAGAGGGGCGGGTGGAAGGCGCTCGCCGCTTTGCGGGCACGGTTCGGTGGCCGAGAGGCCGTGGGCAGGCGCGATGCTGCGGAGGCGGGAAGTGGCCGCGGGCAGCGGGCTGCGCAGGCCGGGCATGGCGGCGGGCAGGGGCTGGTCGTGACTCTGCACAACGCGTTGACGGCCGGTGGGTTCGTCGGGGTCGTCTATGGGGTGCTGGAGCGGATCGTGGCCCGGCGGGCCGATCACGTGCTGGTGGTGTCGCCGGATCTCGGCGAGCGGATGGTCGCGTTGGGCGCCAGGGACGTGCGGGCCGCCGTGGTGGGCGCGCCCGTGCTTCCCCCCGCCAAGCGCACCCCTCAGGAGGTCAGGGACGAGCTGGAGGCCGGGGAACGGCCTATTTTGCTGACCATTGCCAGGCTCGCCCAGCAGAAGGGGCTGGAGACGCTGCTCGACGTCGCCGCCGGGCCGTGGAACGCGGACGCGGGGATCGAGGGGGCTCCGGCGCCGTTGTTCGTGGTCGCGGGGGAAGGGCCCCTGCGCGGCGAGTTGCAGGCCAGGATCGGCGCCGAAGGGCTTCCCGTGACGCTGCTGGGAAACCGGGATGACGTGCCGGACCTGCTGGGTGCCGCCGTCGCCCTGGTGATGCCGAGCCGGTGGGAGGGGCAACCACTCACCCTCCGTGAGGCACTCATGGCGGGCAAGCCGGTTATCGCCACCAAAGTGGGGGGAATTCCGGAAATTTTGGGGAACGCCGGGATCCTCGTTCGCTACGGGGACGTCGGAGGGTTGCGCGGGGCCGTACGGGAGCTGCTCGCAGAGCCGGGAGCTGCGGAAACGCTCGCGGCGGCGGCCGCGCGGCGGGGGCGGGAGATGCCCGACGGCGACGATGTCGTGGAGAGCGTGCTGGGTGTTTACCGCAGCGGAGACCGAACGGATGATTAGGTACGGTCGGGGCGTTCTCATATACTGCCTGGGTTAAGGGAGGGGAGTATCCCTTCGCGACAGCCTCGTCATCACGGTGTAGCCCCACTCCACGGGGCCCCCGGGGCTGCCGGTCCGCAGGTTTGGCGGGCGGGAGAGACCTCCGGCAGTGAGTCGTGCACGCCGGAGGGTTTGAGTGAGCGTACCCGTGTGGGCCTGGATCGCCGTCATCGGCGGCCTCATCGTCGTTCTTGCCATTGACCTGTGGATTGTCGATCGTGGAGAAGCCCGTGAGTTCTCCATGCGGCAGGCCGGCTACTGGGTGACGTTCTACGTCGTCCTCGCCGCGGTGTTCGGACTGGTGTTGTGGGCCACGTTCGATGGTGCCAAGGCAGGTGAGTTCTTCGCCGGCTACATCACCGAATACAGCCTCAGCGTCGACAACCTCTTCATCTTCTTCATCATCATGAGCAGGTTCGCCGTGCCGCGGGCGTACCAGCACAAGGTCCTGCTCGTCGGCATCCTGCTCGCGCTCGTCATGCGCGGCATCTTCATCGCGCTCGGGGCCGCGGCGCTCGAGCGGTTCAGCTGGCTGTTCTACGTGTTCGGCGCCTTCCTCGTCTACACCGCGGTCAACATCGTCCGCCAGCACCTCAAGGGTGATGAAGAGGAGTTCAACGAGAACATGCTGCTCAGGTGGGTGCGCAGGGCATTCCCCACCACCGAGGGGTACGTCGGATCGAAGGTCACCGTCAAGATCGACGGCAGGCGCATGGTCACGCCCATGCTCATCGTGATGGTCGCCATCGGCAGCACCGACCTGTTGTTCGCGCTCGACTCGATTCCCGCGATCTTCGGGCTCACGAAGGACCCCTTCATCGTCTTCACGGCCAACGCGTTCGCCCTGATGGGGCTGCGTCAGCTCTACTTCCTGCTGGGCGGGCTCCTCCAGCGGCTCGTCTACATCAGCTACGGTTTGGCGTTCATCCTCGGGTTCATCGGGGTTAAGCTGGTATTGGAGGCGTTGCATGCCAGCCATGTCTCCTGGGCGCCCGAAATTCCCATCTGGGTGTCGCTCTCGGTCATTGGCGCCACCATGGTCATCACCACTGTGGCGAGCCTGATCAAAGCCCGCATGGACGCGCGCAAGGGCGAGGAACCGCACCCGGAGCAGGTCTAGCGAAAAGGGCTTCGAGGCGCTTTGCTTGTGTAGTTGCGCCGTGTAATAGTTGCTAGTTTCTGTAGCATCACGGCAAAGCGCCCAGTCCAGTCTCCACCAAAGGTTGTACGTGTCAGACGATTCTGCTAAGCCGAGCCGCGCGAGGCTCGCGCGCGGGGTCTCCCCGTGGCTCTTCCCGACGGCGGCCGCGGCGGTCGCCACCGCGCTGCTGACGCGCAAGGACCGGCGATGGGCGCTCGCGGCGGTGCCGCTGAGCGCTCTCACCGGCGGCATGCTCTGGTTCTTCCGCGACCCCGATCGCACGCCGGGCGAGGGACGCGTCCTGTCGCCCGCCGACGGCGTGGTGCAGAGCATCGACCCGTGGCCGGACGGCCGCACCAGAGTCGCGATCTTCATGAGCCCGCTGAACGTACACGTCAACCGGGCCCCTCTTGCGGGAAATGTCACATCCGTGCAGCATGTGGCAGGTGGGTTCCTGCCGGCTTTCAACAAGGACAGCGACCAGAACGAACGCGTGGTGTGGCATTTCGAGACCGCGCTCGGCGACATCGAGATGGTGCAGATCGCGGGCGCTGTGGCGCGCAGGATCGTGCCATACCTGAGCGCGGGCGCGAAGGTCACGCAGACCGAGCGGATCGGGCTCATCAGGTTCGGTTCGAGGGTCGACATCTACCTTCCCGAAGGAATGGCTCCCGCGGTGTCCGTGGGGGAGAAGACGGTTGCGGGGGTGACCAGAATTGACCGCGGCTGACGCCGGCAGTTGGCAGGCGGACGAGGACGAGCCTCGTGGTCCCGTCGGCAAGGCGTTCCGCCTGTCCGCCGCCGACTCCCTCTCGCTGGGCAACGCGGTCTGCGGGTTCCTCGCCGTGTGCGTCCTCGCCTACTCCGCCATCAAGCAGCTCCAGGTCGGCGGTCATTTCACGCCCGATCCGAGCTACTTCGCCACCGCCATCGTGCTGCTGCTCATCGGCGCGACGTGCGACCTGTTCGACGGCCTCGTCGCGCGGCGCTTCCGCGCCTCCGCGATGGGCGCCGAGCTCGACAACCTGGCCGACGTGATCAGCTTCGGGTTCGCGCCCGCGTTCATGGTCGTGATCTGGGCCGGGTTCACCAACCAGGTGCCGTTCCCGGCGGTGGTCGGCGCGGCGGTGGCGGTGCTGGTCGCCGGGGTCGTGCGCCTGGCCAGGTTCGCCTGCGTCAAGACCAAGAGTGGCGACTTCATGGGGCTGCCCATCCCGATGGGCGCCATGACCGTGATCTCCATCGTGCTGTTGTTCCAGCCCAGCATCTGGTCCCTGCTGGCCGTGCTCGGCGTGGCGTGGCTGATGGTCAGCCGGATCGAATATCCGAAGCCGAAGGGGCAACTCGCGGCGGTCGTGCTCGGCTGGATCATGGTGAACGTGGCGTTCCTGACGTTCTGGGTCGCCTGGCCCGAGGGTGGCGACCTGCCGATCAAGATCGGTGCGAGCATGCAGATCGCGCTCGTGGCGGCGATTCCGCTGCGGGTGTTGTTCTACAAACGCGAGCAGCGCAAGGAAGCCGAGCGCATCGGCAACTGACAGGATTTTTCAGCATTCTTCGGCTTTGATGGAGCCATGTCGGCCACGCCGCGCGAGCACACGCGCACGTACTATCTCGGCAAGCTGGCCACGGAGCTGGAGCAGCGCGGGTTGACGGCCACGCTCCGGTCCTACCCGCCCGCCCTGCGGATCAGCGATCCCGACACGGTCATACTGGCCGAGACCATTGACTGCGTGCCGCTCTCCGAGGGGTGGTTCTACCGGTGGTCGTGGGGCGAGGTCGTCGGCCTGGCCGACGATCCCGCCCTCGCGGCCGAGCGGATCGTGCACGTCCTGGCCGCCCGCCAGTGACCTTGTCAGGCCCGCCGCCCGCGCGGGTGCGGGGCGGCGAGCCGTACATGTGGCGGGCGATCGGCCGGTGGCCGATCCATGAGAGGGTCCGGTATGTACGCGGCTACCAGCCGCGGGCCTTCCACTCCGGGAGTGACGGGCGTTCGGCGCCCAGCGTGGTGTCCTTGCCGTGGCCCGGGTAGACCCAGGTCTCGTCCGGGAGGCGGTCGAAGACGCGCTCGACCACGTCGTTGTAGAGCTGGTTGAAGCGCTCCGGGTCCTTCCAGGTGTTGCCGACGCCGCCGGGGAACAACGAGTCGCCCGTGAACAGGTGCTGCCCCGCCGCGCCGCCGTCGTACAGCAGGGCGATCGAGCCCGGCGTGTGACCCCGCAGGTGGATGACCTCCAGGGTGATCGGACCGACGGCGATCGTGTCGCCGTTCTCCACCGTGCGGCCCACGGGGAGGGGGAGGGCGGGCGCGTCGAGGGGGTGGGCGATCACCTGGGCGCCTGTGACCTTCGTCACCTGCTCCAGCGCCTGCCAGTGGTCGCCGTGCTGGTGCGTGGTGACGATCGAGCCGACCGGCTGGTCGGCTATCAGGGCGAGCAGGCGGTCGGAGTCGGCGGCCGCGTCGATGAGCAGGCCGTCGCCGGTCTCGGTGGAACGCAGCAGGTAGGCATTGTTGTCGTACGGGCCGACGGCGAGCTTGCAGATCGTCAGCGCGGGCAGCTCTCGCACGTCGGCGGGACCGCCGACCTGGACGTCACCTGTGTAGGTCATCGATAGTCCTTTGGGGGCGTCGTGGGCAGATCAGCGGGGGCCGGCATCGTCAGCCACGGCGGCGGCTCTGGAAGCCCTGTGCCCCCGGGGCCGGGTATGAACGACTGCCCCACGGGCACCAGACTAACGCCCTTGCCGTCCGACCTCCCGGTGAGCCAGGCCAGCATGTCGGCCGGCGTCCCTTCGACGGCGGGACCCGGTCCGAGGCCGGGCCAGCTGTCGATGATCTCGCGGACCGGCGATTCGCGCCGAGGCCAGCTCGGCCTGCAGCACGGGTAAGACCGTCATGTCTGGATATTTCATCATTTAGGGGTACGAGGTGGGAGGCGGGCATAACGCTGCAGGTCAGATGGTTGAATGCTGAAGGGCTCCTGCCGGGGTGGCAGATGGCCGTAACCTGTGGGGGACGGATTTTCGGGGGTCGTGGATCGGGCCGCCGAAATTGTCGGAGCCCCCGTCTACCATCCCCCTCGGACCTATCCGCCTTTCGACTTCCGGGATCGCCGTGGCAGACCGCCTGATCGTGCGTGGTGCACGAGAACACAACCTCAAGGACGTCTCGCTCGACCTGCCGCGAGACTCGCTGATCGTCTTCACCGGCCTTTCCGGCTCGGGCAAGTCCAGCCTGGCCTTCGACACGATCTTCGCTGAGGGCCAGCGGCGTTATGTCGAGTCGCTGTCGGCCTACGCGCGCCAGTTCCTCGGCCAGATGGACAAGCCCGACGTCGACTTCATCGAGGGCCTGTCGCCGGCGGTGTCGATCGACCAGAAGGCGACCAGCAAAAACCCGCGCTCGACCGTTGGCACGATCACCGAGGTCTACGACTACCTGAGGCTGCTGTGGGCGCGCATCGGCAAGCCCCACTGCCCGGTGTGCGCGCGGCCTATCGCCAGGCAGACGCCGCAGCAGATCGTCGACCGGGTGATGGACCTGGAGGAGGGCACCAGGTTCCAGGTGCTCGCGCCGGTCGTACGCGGTCGCAAGGGCGAATACGCCGAGCTGTTCCGCGAGCTGCAGACCAAGGGCTTCGCCAGGGCCAGGGTCGACGGCACCGTCGTGCGACTGGAGGAGCCGCCGACGCTGAAGAAATACGAGAAGCACGACATCGAGGTCATCGTCGACCGCCTGTCGGTCAAGGAGTCGGCGGTGCGCAGGCTCACCGACTCGGTCGAGACGGCGTTGCAGCTGTCCGGCGGCACGATCACGCTCGAGTTCGTCGACCTGCCCGAGGACGACCCCAACCGCGAGCGTTTCTACTCCGAGCACCTCTACTGCCCCTATGACGACCTGTCGTTCGAGGAGCTGGAGCCGCGCTCGTTCTCGTTCAACTCGCCGTTCGGCGCCTGCCCCGAGTGCACGGGGCTCGGCACGAAGATGGAGGTGGACCCCGACCTGGTGGTGCCCGACCCCGAGCGCGCGCTCGGCGACGGCGCGCTGCACCCCTGGTCGGGCGGCCACACCAGCGAATACTTCGCCAGGCTGATCGAGGCGCTCGGCCACGCGGTCGGGTTCACGCTGGACACGCCGTGGGAGAAGCTGCCGAAGAAGGCGCAGAAGTCCCTGCTGTACGGCCACGACGAGCAGGTGCACGTACGCTACAGCAACCGTTACGGCAGGCAGCGCTCCTACTACACCACCTACGACGGCGTCATCCCGTGGGTGCAGCGCCGGCACGCGGAGGCGGAGAGCGACTCGGCCCGCGAGCGGTTCGAGGGCTACATGCGTGAGATCCCGTGCCCGGCCTGCAAGGGGGCCAGGCTCAAGCCGGTCACCCTGGCGGTGACCGTCGCGGGCAGGTCGATCGCCGAGGTGTCGGCCATGTCGATCGGCGAGTGCGCGAAGTTCCTGGCGGCGCTCAAGCTGTCCGACCGCGACATGCAGATCGCCGAGCGGGTGGTCAAGGAGATCAACGCCCGCATGGGGTTCCTGCTCGACGTCGGCCTCGACTACCTCACCATGGACCGGGCCGCGGCGACTCTGGCGGGTGGCGAGGCGCAGCGGATCAGGCTGGCCACGCAGATCGGCTCCGGTCTGGTCGGCGTCCTGTACGTCCTCGACGAGCCGTCCATCGGCCTGCACCAGCGCGACAACATGCGGCTGCTCGACACGCTGGTCAGGCTGCGCGACATGGGCAACACGCTGATCGTGGTCGAGCACGACGAGGAAACGATCGCGGCGGCCGACTGGGTGGTCGACATCGGTCCGGGCGCTGGCGAGCACGGTGGCCAGGTCGTCGTGTCCGGCACCGTGCAGGACCTCCTCGCCAGCGAGGAGTCGATGACCGGTCAGTACCTGTCCGGGCGTAGGAGCATTCCGATTCCGGCCAAGCGCCGCAAGCGCGACAAGAAGCGGCAGATCACCGTGAAGGGGGCGCGGGAGCACAACCTCCAGGGGGTCGACATCGACTTCCCGCTGGGCGTGTTCACGACGGTCACGGGGGTGTCGGGGTCCGGGAAGTCCACGCTGGTCAACGACATCCTCTACAGCGCGCTGGCCAAGGAGCTCAACGGCGCCCGTACGGTGCCGGGGCGGCATTCGCGGATCAACGGCATGGATCAGGTGGACAAGGTCGTCCATGTCGACCAGTCGCCCATCGGGCGGACTCCGCGCTCCAACCCGGCCACGTACACCGGGGTTTTCGACCACGTACGCAAGTTGTTCGCGGCCACGACCGAGGCGAAGGTGCGCGGCTACCAGCCGGGGCGGTTCAGCTTCAACGTCAAGGGCGGGCGTTGCGAGGCGTGCGCGGGCGACGGCACCATCAAGATCGAGATGAACTTCCTGCCGGACGTCTACGTCCCCTGCGAGGTCTGCCACGGCGCCCGCTACAACCGGGAGACGCTGGAAGTCCACTACAAGGGCAAGACGATCGCCGAGGTGCTCGGCATGCCCATCGAGGAGGCCCTCGGCTTCTTCGAGGCCATTCCCGCGATCAAGCGCCACCTGCAGACGCTCAACGAAGTGGGGCTGGGTTACGTGCGGCTCGGGCAGCCGGCCACCACCTTGTCTGGCGGGGAGGCGCAGCGGGTCAAGCTCGCCTCCGAGCTGCAGCGGCGGCAGACGGGGCGGACTATCTACGTGCTCGACGAGCCGACCACCGGGCTGCACTTCGAGGACATCCGGCGGTTGCTGGGGGTTCTCGGGCGGCTGGTGGAGGGCGGGAATACGGTGATCGTCATCGAGCACAACCTGGATGTCATCAAGACCGCCGACTGGATCATCGACATGGGGCCCGAGGGTGGGTCCCGTGGCGGGACGTTGGTGGCCAGTGGGACTCCTGAGGAGGTGGCGCTCGTGGATGAGAGCCACACGGGGCGGTTCCTGCGGAAGATCCTCTCGTTCTGAGGTCCGCGCTCGGGTTTTGAGGGGGAAGTCAGCGGGCGGCGCGGGCGCGGCGGCGTTTGGCGACGTCGCCGCGTTCGAGCCACCACTCCGCCAGCAGCAGCGGGAGGACCCAGCCCAGCCAGGCGCCCAGGGCCGCCACCGTGCTGACCAGCAGCGCCTCGTCGCCGTGGAACGTCGTGTTCAGCTGCGGCGACAGCAGGATCACGAGCACGACGCCCCAGAGGCGGTTGGTGATGATGGACATGGTCAGGGCGAAGCTGCGCACCATCCAACGGCGATGGTCGACGAACCTGCGCTGCCTGGCCATCCGCCAGCCCGTCAGCGTGCAGCTCAGCCACAGGAGTGCCAGCAGGACGTCGCTGACCATCGTGATCGGGCCGAACGGGGTGGCCACGCCGACCACCAGGCCCAGCAGGCCGCTGGGGAGGCAGCCGCCGAAGACGTACACGCGGCCGATCATACGGTGCGCCCGGGGGTGGCGCCGGCGGAACCACGGCCAGATCTGCAGGCAGCAGGTGATCATCGCGACCGAGCCGAAGACGACGTGCAGAGAGAGCATCACGAAGTGCGGCGGGAAGAAGTCCGGGGCGGGCACTCGGGATTGGGCCGGGTCCATCGACAGGTAGGGCGGTAGCGAGAACGCGAGGAACGCGGCCGCCACCACCGCCAGCGGCGCCATCCACGGGCGACGCCACCAGCGGGGGCGCGGCCGGGAAGGTTTGGCGGGGGACGCGGGTGGGGGCGTCGCAGGAGCGGTGGAGGTCGTGGCGGGCGTGTGCGGAGTCATGGGCGCAGCTTGAGCCGGGCCGCTGACCGCCCGCCTACCGTGCGCTGACCGGGCCGGAGGGCTGTGCTGACAGAGGTACGTCAGCTGGGCCGGAGGCTGGCAACCCGTACCCGATGGGCGGACCGAGGGGTGGCGCCAATAAAGTTGAGGTCTGGTAACGACCTGACCTGCAGGGGGTCAGCGGAGACGCGGAGGGTCGGCAAAAAATGACGGTTACGGAGCGGGGCGGAGCCATGCCCGAGAACGGGCCCCGGAACGGATACGCGCGGCGCGAGATGCTGGGGGTGGCCGGGGTCGCGGCGTGCGGGCTGGCACTCGCGGGATGCGGTACGGGCGGCGCCAAGGCCCAGCCGAGCATCAAGGGCAAGGTCATCGCCAAGACGGCCGACGTGCCCGTGGGCGGCGGCACGCTGGTCGAGGACCTGAACGTCGTGGTTACGCAGCCCACGCAGGGCGTCTACAAGGCGTTCAGCTCGGTCTGCACCCACAAGGGCTGCGCGGTCAGCGCCCCCAAGGAGAACGTCATCAGGTGCGCCTGCCACGGCAGCGAGTTCGCCGCCGACAGCGGGAAGGCCACCAAGGGACCCGCCACCGCCCCGCTGGCCTCGTTCCAGGTCAAGGTCGAGGGCGACGGCATCGTGGTCGTCTGAGCAGGCCAATGGGTAATTGTGCGTAGTTAGCCGGATTGGGTTCGGGCACGCTGAACCGGCGCGAGGGCGCTGGCCGTACCTGAAGTAAGAACAATCTGGGAGGACGCACCATGACGGAAACGACGCGCCGAGCGATGGTGCTCGGCGCTGGGAGCGCCGGGCTCGCGGCGGTCCTGACGGCGTGCGCGAGCTACGGTTCGCCGACGACGGAAGCGAGCGCGGAGCCGCCGGCGGAGGAGGAAGCGTCGTCCGACGCACCGAAGAAGAAGACGGCGAAGAAGGCGCTGGCCGACACCGCCGACATTCCCTCAGGAGGCGGGAAGGTCTTCGAAGGACAGAAGGTCGTGGTCACGCAGCCGGTGGACGGAGAGTTCAAGGCGTTCACGGCGGTCTGCACCCACCAGGGCTGTACGGTCGCCACCGTCTCGAACGGGACCATCAACTGCCCCTGCCACGGCAGCAAGTTCAAGATCGAGGACGGATCCGTCGCCAACGGGCCCGCGAGCGAGCCGCTCAAGGAGAAGAAGATCACCGTGGACGGCGGCAAGATCAGGCTCGCCTAGTCCGCGTCTCATGAATTTCTCACCTGGGTGCGGTTGGGTGAGCGCATGGGAGATGACCTTCAGAGCCGCCGGGCGGTGATCGCGAGCGTAGGAGCGGGTGGCCTGGCGCTGGCGATCACTGCCTGTGGCGGCGGCACCGACACCGCACAACCCGCCAGTGGCGCCACGGAATCGGGTGCTCCTGCGTCCAGCGCGCCGCAAGCCGGTGGGGCGCTGGCCAAGACCGCCGACATCCCCGTCGGCGGTGGCGCGGTCTTCAAGGATCAGAAGATCGTGGTCACGCAGCCGACCTCGGGCGAGTTCAAGGCGTTCAGCGCGGTCTGCACCCACCAGGGCTGCACGGTCGGCAGCGTCTCGAGCGGGACCATCAACTGCCCGTGTCACGGCAGCAAGTTCAACATCGCCGACGGTGCCGTCGCGGACGGGCCGGCCGACAAACCGCTGCCGGAGCAGCAGATCAAGGTCGAGGGCGACCAGATCACGCTCGCCTAGCCACGTATCCCGTACAGGGTGGAGTTTGCCCGTCGTGCGCGTGAAAAGCACGGCGGGCCACCTTGTCGGTGTGGGCTACTAGGCTTTGAAGTGTGGCGAGATCAGCGGGCAACACCTTGAGTTTCCGGCCCAAACCGGGATCGATCCCCGATTCCCCGGGGGTCTACCGGTTCAGGGACGCGCGCGGCCGGGTGATCTACGTGGGCAAGGCCAAGAGCCTGCGGCAGCGGCTCAACTCGTACTTCGCCGATTTCGCCGCGCTCCACCCGCGCACCCGGTCGATGCTCGACACGGCCGCCGACGTCGACTGGACCGTGGTCGGCACCGAAGTCGAGGCGTTGCAGCTCGAATACTCCTGGATCAAGGAGTTCGACCCGCGCTTCAACGTGAAATACCGCGACGACAAGTCCTACCCCTACCTCGCGGTCACCATGGGCGAGGACTTCCCGCGGGTTCAGGTCATGCGCGGGGCCAAGCGTAAGGGCACCCGTTATTTCGGGCCCTATTCGCATGCGTGGGCCATTCGCGAGACCGTCGACCTGCTGCTGCGGGTGTTTCCCGTGCGCACGTGCAGCGCGGGGGTGTTCAAGCGGGCCGGGCAGATCGGCAGGCCGTGCCTGCTCGGCTACATCGACAAATGCTCGGCGCCGTGCGTCGGCCGGGTGACCCCTGAGGAGCACCGCGACCTGGCCGAGGAGTTCTGCGACTTCATGGCGGGCAACACCAGCCGTTTCATCAAGCGGCTGGAGAAGGAGATGCGCGAGGCCGCCTCCGAGGAGGAATACGAGCGCGCGGCACGGCTCCGCGACGACATCCAGGCGCTGCAGCGCGCCCTGGAGAAGCAGGCGGTCGTGCTCGGCGAGGCCACCGACGCCGACGTGATCGCGCTGGCCGAAGATCCGCTCGAAGCGGCCGTACAAGTCTTCTACGTGCGCGGCGGCCGCATCCGCGGCCAGCGCGGCTGGGTGGTCGACAAGGTCGAGGAGACCACGCCGGGCGCGCTGGTCGAGCAGTTCCTGCTGCAGATGTACGCCGAGGCGAGCCCCGACTCGATGCCCCGCGAGGTGCTCGTGCCCGAGCTGCCGCCCGACAGCGAGGCCGTCGCCGAGTTGCTGACCGAGCAGCGCCGCGCCCGCGTCGAGGTGCGCGTGCCGCAGCGTGGCGACAAGAGATCGCTGATGGAGACCGTCGAACGCAACGCCAAGGAGTCGCTCGCGCAGCACAAGATCCGCCGGGCCAGCGACCTGACCACCCGCAGCCGGGCGTTGCAGGAGATCGCGGACGCGCTGGGCCTGGACCAGGCGCCGCTGCGCATCGAGTGCTACGACGTCTCCCACCTGCAGGGCGAAAACGTCGTGGCGTCGATGGTGGTGTTCGAGGACGGCCTGGCGCGCAAGAGCGAATACCGGCGCTTCGCCGTCAAGACCAAGGAGGGCGACGTCGCCTCGATCCACGAGGTGATCATGCGGCGGTTCCGCCGCTACTTGGAGGAACGCTCCGCCACCGGCGAGCTGGCCCCCGACGACGAGAACGGTCACGGGCCCATCGATCCCGAGACGGGCAAGCCGCGCAAGTTCGCCTACCCGCCCAACCTGGTCGTGGTCGACGGCGCGGGCCCGCAGGCCGTGGCGGCGCAGCGGGCGCTCGACGAGCTGGCCATCGACGACGTGGCCGTGTGCGGCCTGGCCAAGCGGCTGGAGGAGGTCTGGCTGCCCGGCGATGACCAGCCGGTGATCATGCCTCGTTCAAGCGAGGGTCTCTACCTGCTGCAACGGGTGCGGGACGAAGCACACAGGTTCGCCATCACCTACCATCGTTCCAAGAGGTCCAAGTCGGTGAAGGAGAGCGCGCTCGACGGCGTGCCCGGCCTCGGCCCGGCCCGCAGGCAGGCGCTGCTCAAGCACTTCGGCTCCGTGAAAAAGCTACGCGAGGCCACTGCCGCCGAGATCTGCGAGGTTCCCGGCATCGGCCCGTCCACCGCCGAGGTCATCGTGTCGACGCTGAAAGGAGACTCGCCTTGATCTCGCCAGGATGCCCGGGGAGGGCACTGACATGAACACCCGTGAGGCCGATGCTGACATGAGCACCCGCGAGGCCGAGCCCGGCGGACGGAGTGAGGCGGCGACCAGCGAGCGGGCGTTCGTCATCGTCACCGGCATGTCCGGGGCGGGGCGGAGCACGGCGGCCAAGGCACTGGAGGACCTGGGCTGGTTCGTCATCGACAACCTGCCGCCCGGGCTGCTGTTCGCGATGGCGGAGGAGGCGGGCAAGGTCAAGCTCGCCGCCGACAAGGTGGCCGCCGTCGTCGACGTGCGCAGCCTGGCCTTCACCACCGACCTCAACGCGGCCATCGAGGAGCTCGAAGGGCGCGGCGTGGGGGTTCGGGTGGTGTTCCTGGAGGCCAGCGACGAGGAGCTGGTGCGCAGGTTCGAGAACGTCCGCAGGCCGCACCCGCTGCAGGGCGAAGGCCGCCTGGTCGACGGGATCACCCGGGAGCGGGGGATTCTTCGAGAAGTCCGGGCAAATGCCGATCTCGTGATCGACACGTCGTCCCACAACGTGCATGATCTACGTAACAAGATCGTCGCGTACTTCGGCGGGGAGGATCGACCAGGGTTGCGGCTCAACGTGGTGTCGTTCGGATTCAAGTACGGGCTGCCGGTCGATGCGGACCTCGTGGTCGACTGCCGGTTCCTGCCCAATCCACACTGGGTGCCCGAACTACGGCCGATGAACGGGCTCGACCCGTCCGTCCGCGACTACGTGCTCGGGCAGCCGGGGGCCAAGGAATTCCTCGACGCGTACGAGGAGGTCCTGCAGGTCGTCGCCGCCGGGTACGCGCGCGAAGGCAAGAGCTATGCGACGTTGGCGGTGGGTTGCACGGGTGGCAAGCACCGCAGCGTGGCCATGGCCGAGCAGGTCGCCGCCCGGCTGCGCGACCGCGGGATGGAGGTCCAGGTGAGTCACCGGGATGTGGGGCGGGAGTGACGGATGAAGGCTTCACGGCAGCGACATCGGCTTTGCCGGATCCGGTAGAGGAAGGCTCGGGGCGGCCATCGGACCCCTGGCGGGCCGAGGGGCGGCCGGAGGTGGACGGCGCACTCCACGCCGGGATCGGGCCCCCGGTGGTGGCGCTGGGAGGCGGGCACGGGCTGTTCGCGTCCCTGTCCGCCTTACGAGTCGTCACCGACCGGCTGACCGCCGTGGTGACCGTCGCCGACGACGGCGGGTCCAGCGGGCGGTTGCGCCGCGAGCTCGGCGTGTTGCCCCCCGGCGACCTGCGGATGGCGCTGGCCGCGTTGTGCGGCGACGACGAGTGGGGCAGCACCTGGAGCGAGGTGGTGCAGCACCGCTTCCGCAGCGAGGGCGAGCTGCACGGCCACGCCGTCGGCAACCTGCTGATCGTGGCGCTGTGGGAGCTGCTCGGCGACCCCGTGGCCGGGCTTGACTGGGTCGGGCGGCTGCTCGGGGCGCACGGCCGGGTGCTGCCGATGGCGTCGGTGCCGCTCGACATCGTGGCCGAGGTGGAGCTCGACGGCGTCACCTCGACCGTACGCGGGCAGGTGGCGTGCGCGCTGACCCCCGGCCGGGTGCAGGCGATCTCGCTGGTGCCCGAGGACCCGCCCGCGCGGCCCGAGGCGATCGCGGCGGTGCTGGAGGCCGACTGGGTGGTGTTCGGGCCGGGGTCGTGGTTCACCAGCGTGCTGCCGCACCTCAAGGTGCCCGAACTGGCCAGGGCGCTGCACGAGACCAGAGCTAAACGGCTCGTCACGCTCAATCTGGCGCCCCAGCCGGGCGAGACAGACGACTTCTCCCCCCAGCAACATCTGGAGGTGCTCCGGCAGCACGCTCCCGACCTGTCGATCGACGTCGTACTCGCCGACACGGGAGTCGTCGACGACCCCGACGCCCTTGACAAGGCCGCCGCCGCGCTCGGCGCGCGGCTCGTCATGGCGGACGTGGCCGCCGGCGACGGCTCGGCGAAGCATGACCCACGACGTCTTGCCTCCGTCCTGGACGAGATTTTCCTCCAGAAGCGTTGATCCTGGTCGGCGTGGCGCGAAGGTGCGAGAGACTGACGGGAGCCGGTCTGAATGGGGGAGAGGACTAACGCATGGCCATGACAGGTGTGGTGAAAGACGAACTGAGCCGCCTCCCGGTGCTGAAGCCGTGCTGCCGCAAGGCGGAGGTCTCGACGCTGCTGCGGTTCGCCAGCGGCCTGCACCTGGTGGGCGGGCGGATCGTGATCGAGGCGGAGCTCGACACCAACGCCACCGCACGGCGACTGATCAAGGACATCGGCGAGGTGTTCGGGCACAAGGCGGAGGTGCTCGTGCTCGCGCCCGCGGGGCTGCGCAAGGGCTCCCGCTACGTGGTGCGCGTCTACCGCGACGGCGAGGCGCTGGCCCGCCAGACGGGCCTGATCGACAACCACGGCCGCCCGGTGCGCGGCCTGCCTCGCCAGGTGGTGGCGGGGGCCGCCTGCGACGCCGAGGCCGCCTGGCGCGGCGCGTTCCTGGCGCACGGGTCGCTGACCGAGCCGGGGCGTTCCATGTCGCTCGAGGTCACCTGCCCCGGGCCCGAGGCGGCGCTCGCGCTGGTGGGCTCGGCGCGGCGGCTGAAGATCCACGCCAAGGCGCGCGAGGTGCGCGGCGTGGACCGGGTCGTGGTGCGTGACGGCGACGCGATCAGCGCGCTGCTCACCCGGCTCGGGGCGCACGACAGCGTGCTGGCCTGGGAGGAGCGGCGGATGCGCCGCGAGGTGCGGGCCACCGCCAACCGCCTGGCCAACTTCGACGACGCCAACCTGCGGCGCTCCGCCCGTGCGGCGGTGGCGGCGGGGGCGCGGGTGCAGCGGGCGCTGGAGATCCTCGGTGACGAGGCGCCCGAGCATCTGGTGGTGGCCGGGCGGCTGCGGGTGGAGCACAAGCAGGCGTCTCTGGAGGAGCTGGGGCAGATCGCCGACCCGCCGCTGACCAAGGACGCGATCGCCGGGCGAATCCGGCGGCTGCTCGCCATGGCCGACAAACGCGCCTCCGACCTGGGCATCCCCAACACCGAGGCCAATCTCACCGTCGACATGCTCGCCCCGTGAGCGGCTTTCCGGTCTGTGGGTTGGTTTAAGAGCCTCATCTTGTACGGCTTCGCACGGTGGGCCGCCACTCGCCGCACGTGGCTGGTGGCCTCCAGGAAACGCCCGCTGACCGCCACGGGGCCGGGCGCCGTTACGTGCGCACTGTGGGCCGGGTGTTCCGTTGCTCGTTGCCCGTGGTGACATCGGCCGGTCGCCGTTTGGTGGGCGCCGCCCAGTGGTGGCGGCGCCCACCGTGCCCCTGCGTCAGCTCTGGGCCGGGCTGGTCGGCTGGGGCTGGTCGGCTGGCTCGTTGGCGGCCTTGACGCGCTTGTTGACGAAGGAGAAGGCCGCTGCCGCGCCGATCGCCCAGAACAGCAGCGACTTGGGGTCTTCGCTGATCAGCGCGCCGAACTCGCCGGTGATCTCGCCCGCGGCCGTGGTGTAGCTCATCGTCACGCCCTCGTCCTGGGCGAACTCGACGAGCAGGATCGTGGCGCCGACGATCTGGCCGAGCGCCGCGCCGGCCAGGCCGAACACGGCGGCGAGCGGCGGCAGGACCGGGCTGGTGGGCTTGACGGCCATGATGCCCAGGCCGACCAGGACGCCCACGCCGATGGTCGCGATGCCGATCTCGTACTTGGTGATGCCGATGATCGCGCCGTAGAGGGCCGCTCCGGCGAGCATGGCCACGAGGCCGACGATGATGCCGGGGACTAAACCTGACTTCTGGTTCGACATGTTGGGGGGTTCCTATGAGGTTAGGAGTTACTTGCCTTGATGGAGCACGCACCTTACTTGAGAGTTGGTTCGGCTTGCTGGGGATTTTTCTTAGTCCCGGGCGGGCTTGCGGGGAGTGAAGAAGTCGGTCGAGGGTTGCTCGTCCGGTGACTGGGCGGGCTCGAACGGGGCCCGGTACTCGGGCTCCTTCGTCTCCTCCGCCTCGGCCGCCCGGGCCCGCTGGGCGCGGCGGACGCGGACGACCCGCCGCATGAGCAGGGCGAGCGCGGCCAGGGCGGCGACGGCGATGTAGAGCCAGGCCGCCCACGTCTCCGCCAGTGGGTCCCGGTAGAGCGACGACGCGTAGGGGAGGCCCGCAGAGAGGTTGTCCAGGGTGATATCGGCCAGGTCGGCGGGGCCGCGTTCGGCCGGCGGGGTACGCAGAGTGGCGCCGATCATGATCGACGAGCCCACGATCTGGCCCGAGACCACGGCACCGCCCGCGTACAGCGCCGCCACGGGGATCAGGGCGATGCTGCGGGGGCGCACCGAGCCCATCGCCAGGGCGACCAGCAGGGCGATCGCGAGGGACGAGGTCACGGAGAGGGGATGGCCGTTGCCGAACGTCGTGACGGCGGCGGGCAGGCGGCTCTGGAACAGGACGGCCGCCCCCAGAGCGGCCGCGCAGACCAGCGCGGCGAGCAGGCCTAAGATGAGTCCGGGTAGTAGGCCGGACCGCTTATGTGACATCTCAGCCCCCAGAGAATGCACGAATTTACATCGATGAGTCGGGCACTTTACTCGAACCTCGCAAAACGTGTCCCCCGAACGGTCATTCACAGGGCGGTACCTGAAGTGGTCTAAACCAATTTGGGTCCGATAAGGTTCGTGGTTGAGGTTTCAGCCGCCATCTGGTTTCGAGGAGATCGGTTTCCGTGAGCATCCGCGTAGGCGTCAACGGCTTCGGCCGCATCGGTCGCAACTTCTGGCGCGCTGTCGCCGCCAGCGGCAAGGACATCGAGATCGTCGCGGTCAACGACCTGACCGACAACGCGACGCTCGCTCACCTGCTGAAGTACGACAGCATCCTGGGCCGCCTGCCCTACGAGGTGAAGGCCAACAGTGACGAGATCGTCGTGGACGGCAAGGCGATCAAGGTCTTCGAGGAGCGCGACCCGGGCAAGCTGCCCTGGGGCGACCTCGGCGTCGACGTGGTCCTGGAGTCCACGGGCCTGTTCACCGATGCCACCAAGGCCAAGGTGCACGCCGACAACGGCGCGAAGAAGGTCATCATCTCCGCCCCGGCGAAGAACGAAGACGTCACGATCGTGATGGGCGTCAACGACGGCGCGTACGACCCGTCCAGCCACACGATCATCTCCAACGCCTCCTGCACCACCAACTGCCTGGCGCCGATGGCCAAGGTCCTGCACGACACCTTCACCATCGAGAAGGGTCTGATGACCACCATCCACGCCTACACGCAGGACCAGAACCTGCAGGACGGCCCGCACAAGGACCTGCGCCGCGCCCGCGCCGCCGCGCTCAACGTGGTGCCCACCTCCACCGGCGCCGCCAAGGCCATCGGCCTGGTCCTGCCCGAGCTCAAGGGCAAGCTCGACGGCTTCGCCATGCGCGTGCCGATCCCCACGGGCTCGGCCACCGACCTCACCGTCGACGTCAGCCGCGACGTCACCGTCGAGGAGGTCAACGCCGCCGTCAGGGCCGCCGCCGAGGGCCCGCTCAAGGGCATCATCAGCTACACCGAGGACGAGATCGTCTCCTCTGACATCGTCACCGACCCGGCCTCCTGCATCTTCGACGCCGGGCTGACCAAGGTCATCGGCAACCAGGTCAAGGTCGTCGGCTGGTACGACAACGAGTGGGGCTACTCCAACCGCCTCGGTGACCTGATCGAGCTGGTCGGCCGCGGCCTGTGATTCCGGCCCACCCCGGAAGGACAGGAGCATGAGGATGCGCACGCTCGACGATCTCGACGTGAAGGGGCGGCGTGTGCTCGTACGCGCCGACCTCAACGTCCCCCTCGACGGGCAGACGATCACCGACGACGGCCGCATCCGGGCGTCGGTGCCGACGATCAAGGCGCTGGTCGGCAAGGGCGCCCAGGTCGTCGTCTGCGCCCACCTGGGCAGGCCCAAGGGCCAGGTCAACCCGAAATACTCGCTCGAGCCGGTCGCCAGGCGGCTCGGCGAGTTGCTCGGTCAGGACGTGGCCTTCGCCGCCGACGTGGTCGGCGACAGCGCCCGCGACACCGTTGCATCGCTCCAGGACGGCCAGGTGGCCCTGCTGGAAAACCTGCGCTACGAGCCCGGCGAGGAATCCAAGGACGACGCCGAGCGGGGCGCGTTCGCGCAGCGGCTGGCCGGGCTGGCCGAGCTCTACGTGGGTGACGGCTTCGGCGCGGTGCACCGCAAGCACGCCAGCGTCTACGACGTGCCCAAGCTGCTGCCGCACGCCGCGGGCGGCCTGGTCGTGGCCGAGGTCGAGGTGCTGAAGAGGCTGACCGAGGACACCGAGCGGCCCTACGTGGTGGTGCTGGGCGGCGCGAAGGTCTCCGACAAGCTCGGCGTCATCGCCAACCTGCTGACCAAGGTCGACCGGCTGCTGGTCGGCGGCGGCATGGCGTACACGTTCCTCAAGGCCCAGGGGCACGAGGTCGGCAACTCGCTGCTCCAGGAGGACCAGCTCGACCAGGTGCGCGGCTTCCTCGAAGAGGCCGCGCAGCGGGGTGTCGAGCTCGTCCTGCCGGTGGATGTGCTGGCGGCGGTCACGTTCGCGGCCGACGCCGAGCACGAGGTGGTCGAAGCCACCGCGATCCCCGCGGACCGGGAGGGGCTCGACATCGGGCCCAGGACGCGCGAGTTGTTCGCCGCCAAGCTGGCCGACGCCAAGACCGTGTTCTGGAACGGGCCGATGGGCGTGTTCGAGTTCGACGCGTTCTCGGGCGGCACCAGGGCGGTGGCCGAGGCGCTGATCACCTCCGGCGCCTTCACGGTGGTCGGTGGCGGCGACTCGGCGGCGGCCGTACGGAAGCTCGGCCTGCCCGAGGACGGTTTCTCGCACATTTCCACCGGCGGCGGGGCCAGTCTCGAATACCTTGAGGGGAAGACCCTTCCCGGACTCGCGGCCCTGGAGGAGTGAGTTGGTGCGACGCAAGCCGCTCATCGCCGGCAACTGGAAGATGAACCTCAACCACCTCGAGGCCATCGCGCTGGTCCAGAAGCTGGCCTTCGGGCTCAACGACAAGGACTTCGACAAGGTCGAGGTGGCGGTCCTGCCGCCGTTCACCGACCTGCGCAGCGTGCAGACGCTCGTCGACGGCGACAAGCTCAGGATCGTGTACGGCGCCCAGGACCTGTCCCAGCACGACGGCGGCGCCTACACCGGTGAGGTGTCGGGCGCCATGCTGGCCAAGCTGGGCTGCACGTTCGTCACGATCGGCCACTCCGAGCGCAGGCAATACCACGGCGAGGACGACGACCTGGTCAACGCCAAGGTGCAGGCCGCCTACCGGCACTCGCTCACCCCGATCCTGTGCGTGGGAGAGGGGCTGTTGGTGCGTCAAGAGGACGGCCACATCACGCACTGTCTCGGTCAACTCGACGGCGCGCTGCGCAAAATCACCGCGGAGCAGGCAAAATCGATAGTAGTGGCCTACGAACCGGTGTGGGCGATCGGCACCGGCGAGGTGGCCACCCCTGAGGACGCCCAGGAGGTCTGCGGAGCGTTGCGAGTGCGACTCGCGGAGCTCTACGACCCCGAAGTGGCCTCTGCGGTCCGTATCCTTTACGGTGGCTCGGTCAAGTCAGGCAATATCGCGGGGATCATGGCTCGGCCCGATGTCGACGGCGCGCTCGTGGGCGGTGCCAGCATCGACGCCGGAGAGTTCGTAAAGATCTGCCGATTCTCCGATAAGCCAGGCTAACTGAGACGTTCTGGGGGTGCGACTTGACACCAGGCCGTACCCTCAGAAGGCAAGTTTGAATCGTCACGCGTAACAGAGCATTGAAGGAACAGGCATACCGTGGAAATCGGAATCTCCATCGCCCTCATCCTGGCGAGCGGCCTCATGATCCTGCTCGTGCTGCTCCACAAGGGCAAGGGTGGCGGCCTGTCTGACATGTTCGGCGGTGGATTCTCGTCGAACTTCGGTGGTTCCTCGGTGGTGGAGCGTAACCTCGACCGGCTGACCGTCATCACGGGCACGATCTGGTTCGTCTGCATCATCGCTCTCGGCCTGCTCATGAGGCCCTGAGCAACAAGTTAACGCGTGACAGTGATTCTCCCCCCGTGTCCGCACACGGGGCGATCGAGCGAGGAGTTCATCCGTGGGTAGTGGCAACGCGATCCGTGGCAGCCGTGTCGGCGCCGGCCCGATGGGGGAGGCCGAGCGCGGCGAGGCAGCTCCGAGAGTGCGGGTCTCGTTCTGGTGCGCCAACATGCACGAGACGCGCCCCAGTTTCGCCAGTGACGCGGCGGTCCCGGAGCTGTGGGACTGCCCGCGTTGCGGCCTCCCAGCCGGACAGGACGAGGAGGCCCCGCCTGCCCCGCCCAAGAACGAGCCGTACAAGACGCACCTGGCTTACGTGAAGGAGCGCAGGAGCGACAAGGACGGCAAGGCGATCCTCGAGGAGGCACTGGAGCGCCTGCGCAACAACAAGTCCCCCTGGTAGTCGATTCGGCGAAGGGCCCCGGTGCTTCGGCCTCCGGGGCCCTTCGCCGTATCCGGCTAGCGGCGTTCGTAGACGGGCTCGCCGTCCACGAACGTCAGCCGCACCCCCGTCGTCCAGAGGTCGCCCGGCGGGAGCTCGAACGGGTCGCGGTCCAGCACCACCAGGTCGGCCGGGCGGCCCGGCTCGATGACGCCGGCGGGGGAGCGGTTGATCCAGGCGGAGCCCGCCGTGTACGCCGTCATGGCCGTGGCCAGGTCGATGCGCTGGCCGGGCAGGAACGGGGTCTGCGCGGTCGGGTAGCCGGCGTGGACCGAGCCGCCCGGCTCCGTGCGGTTCACCGCGACGTGCATGCCCTGCAGCGGATCCGCGCTCGAGACCGGCCAGTCGCTGCCCGCGCAGAAACGGGCGCCGTGCGCCAGCAAGTCCGCGAACGGATACTGCCACGACGAGCGTGGCTCCCCCAGGAACGGCAGCGTCAGCTCGTCCATCTGCGCGTGGTGCGTGGCCCACAGCGGCTGCAGGTTGGCCGTGACGCCCAGCGCGGCGAAGCGCGGCACGTCCGAGGGCTCGATGATCTGCAGGTGGGCGATGTGGTGGCGGTTGTCCGGGTCCGTGCCCTCGAAGCTGTCCAGGGCCTCGCGCACGGCCCGCTCGCCGATGGCGTGGAAGTGCACCTGGAAGCCGAGCCTGTCCAGCTCGGCCACGTACTCCTTGAGCTTGCCCGGGTCCACGTACGACAGGCCCGTGCCGCCGCACTGGCAGTACGGCTCCAGCGTGGCGGCCGTGAAGTTCTCCGTGATGCCGTCCTGCATGATCTTGACCGAGGTGGCGCGGAAACGGTCGAGGCCCTCGGCGGCGGCCCGGCGCGCGACCAGGTCGTCGATCTGGTCCAGGCCCCGCGTCCTGTCCCACCACAGGGCGCCCACCACCCGCGCCCGCAGCTCGCCCGAGCGGGCCGCCGCCAGGTAGGTGGGCAGCTGGTCCTCCGAGCCCGCGTAGGAGCCCACGATGGCGTCCTGCCAGCCGGTGATGCCCAGCGAGAACAGATGGGCCTGCGCGTCCGCCAGGGCGTCCTGGAGGTCCTGGGGGGTGGGACGGGGGGTGAGCAGGCCGACCAGGTCCATCGCGCCCTCGTGGAGTACGCCGGTCGGGGCGCCGGCGGCGTCGCGCTCGATCCTGCCGTCGGCCGGGTCCGGGGTGTCCCTGGTGATGCCGGCGCGATCGAGGGCGCGGGTGTTGACCCAGGCGGCGTGGTGGTCACGCTGGATCAGGTAGGCGGGGCGGTCGAGGAAGTCGAGCTGATCGCGGTGGGGGAGCCCGCCGGGGAACGCCGACATGTCCCAGCCGCCGCCATCAATCCACTCTTTATCCCGATTTTTCGCGGCATAGTCTTTGATCTTCGCCAAGTACTCATCTAGGCCGAAATTTTCGGACAAGTCGCACTTTGCCCGTTCCAGACCTGCCTGGACCGGGTGCAGGTGCGCATCGACGAACCCCGGCGCCAGCAGGCCGCCGTCCAGGTCCACCGTCTCGTGGGGCGGGTGCGCGAGATCCCGCTCCGGGCCCACGGCCGCGATCACGCCGTCACGAACGAGCACGGCCTCGGCCAGGACGCCTCTCGGGGTGAAGACGCGGCCCCCTCGGAAGAGGATGTTCATGGGGTCTCCCTAGCTCAATGGGTCGTTCGCCGTACATCTTGCCGCCCTCGTCCTGAGGGAATCGGGCCATATCGGCATAAGTGGGTGCATCTCGCGATGAAACACACCGTTAGCGGTTGCGTAACAGCTGCCAGGCATGCTCGTGGCCATGGGATTCTTGCGCATCCGCACCACAGTGGACGAGCGGCCCGGGCGGCTGGCCTCACTCGCCTCGGCCCTGGCCGCCAGGGGCGGTAACATCCTCGGCCTGAGCGTACAATCCGACGCCGACGGCACCGTCGACGAGTTCGTCGCCGACATCCCCGCCAACCCCGAGATCGTGCGCGCGGCCCTGGAAGCGGCCGGAGGGCGCCGGGTCCAGGTGGTTCCGGCCACCGCGCACGAGCTGACCGACGAGCCCACCAGGGCGCTGCTGCTGGCCTCCAGGCTGCGTTCGATGCCGTGGCGGCTGCCCGAACTCCTGGCCGAGCTGCTGCGCGCGGACGACGCCAGGTGGATCTATGGTGAAGCGGTGAGTGATCTACCCGACCCCACCCAGCTGGTCGTGCCCGTGGCGCCCAGGCGCGCGGTCCGGCTGCGCCGCGCCGAGCTGCCGTTCACGCTGACCGAGGCGGCCAGGGCGGCCTCCTTCGCCAGGCTCGCCCAGCCGGCCACCGAGCAGAGCGGCACCGAGCGCGGGGTCAAGCTCTCCGACGGGGTGGAGGTCACGGTGCGCCCGCTCACCTCGATCTACCGCGAAGCCGTACGCGACCTGCACGACAGGTGCTCGCCCGAGTCGCGCAGGTTCCGCTACTTCACCTCGATGCCGGCGCTGCCGCCGCGCATGTTCGACCGGCTGTGCGACAGGAGCAGGGGACATTCGCTGGTCGCCGGGCACGACGGGCAGGTCGTGGCGATGGCGAACCTCATGTTCACCCCCGACCCCGGCATCGCCGAGATGGCCTTCCTGGTCGAGGACCGCTGGCAGGGGCGCGGTCTGGGCGCGGGGATGGCCAGGATGCTCGTACGGGCGGCGCGCGATCTGGGATACGCCGAGGTCAGGGCCACCATGTTGTCCGACAACACCAGGATGCGCAGGCTGCTGATCTCCCTGGGCGCCACGCTGGGCTACACCGAGGACCCCGGCGTGGTGGAGGCCAGGCTGCCGGTCGGCACGATGGCGTCCGCCTGAGGCCCGCTGAGCCGGTCAGCCCAGGCCCTCCTCGGGCTCGTCCGGCTTCTTCTCGGTTTCCTGCTGGGGGGCCTTTTCCGGCAGGATGCCCAGGTGGCGTTCGATGCGTTCCAGGCTCTGCTCGATCCGGGTGAGCCGCTCGCCCAGCACCGAGCCGCCGGCGAAGAACATCTCGCTCGGGCGTTCCTTGGAGCCGCGTCCCACACGGTCGAGCAGGCGCTGCCGTACGTCCGGCAGATCCGCGCCGGCGTCCATGAGCGCATGGGCGGCCAGCCCCTCGCCCTCCCTGATCAGCCCCAGCAGGATGTGCTCGGTGCCGATGTAGTTGTGGCGTAGCTGCAGCGCCTCGCGCAGCGACAACTCCAGGACCTTCTTGGCCCGCGGCGTGAACGGGATGTGCCCGCCCGGTGACTTGGCGCCGCGGCCCACCTCGCGCTCGACGAACGCGCGTACGTGATCGAGCTCCACGCCGCAGTCGTCGAGCACCAGCGCGGCCAGTCCCTCACCCTCGTGGATGAGGCCGAGCAATATGTGTTCCGTGCCGATGTAGTTGTGGCTCATCATCCGCGCCTCCTCCTGGGCGAGGACGACGACCCTGCGCGCACGGTCGGTGAAGCGTTCGAACACCAGGGGGGCCTCCGTTCGACTGGGGGGCTGCCTCCACTATGCGCTACAAACGCGCGGATGTGGGGTATTTGTCCTGTGTGGATCTTGACGAGGTGGCTGACCGGCTCTACGCGCTCCCGCCGTCCGAGTTCACCGCCGCCCGCGAGGCCGAGGCCCGCGCGGCGAAGGACGCCGGCGACGTACGGCTGTCGCGCGACATCGCGAAGCTGCGCAGGCCCACGGTGTCCGCCTGGGCGGTGAACCTGGTCGCCCGCGAGCATCCCGGCGAGCTGGCGCAGCTCCTGGAGGTGGGCGAGCGGCTGCGCACCGCCTGGCAGGAGCAGGACGCCGGCGCGCTGGCCGAACTGACCCAGCGCCGCGGCGAGGTCACGGCCAAGCTGGGCAGGCTCATCAGGCGGGACGGCGAGCTGTCGCCGGCCGCGGGCGCCGAGGTGGACCAGACCCTGGAGGCCGCCGTGGTCGACGCCGACGCGGCCGACCAGGTGCGCCGCGGCAACCTGGTCAAGCCGCTCAACTACAGCGGCTTCGCCCCCGCCCCCATACCTCGCGAACGCCCGGCCCCCAGGAAGAAGCCCACCAAGGAGGAGGCGGCCAAGGCGAAGGAGCGCGAGGAGGCCGAGGCCCGGGAGCGGCAGGAGGCCAGGGCCAGGGAGCGCCGGGAGGCCGAGGCCGCGCACCGGGAGTGGCGCGAGGCGCTGGAGGCGGCCACCAAGGAGCACGACGAGCGCGCCGAGACGGTCGCCCGGCTGGAGCAGAAGCTGGCCAAGGCGCGCAAGAGGCTCGACGACAGCCGGCAGCGCCTGGAGGTGACGCGGCGCGAGGAGCGGCACGCGCGGCAGCGACTGGAACGCTAGGCTAAGGTGTACGAAACGGTTTCGTACCGCGAGTCGCGTCCCGCGCGGCAGGTAGCGGTTAGTGCACACCGGAGTGGCGATGACATCCTGGACTCCCGCCTCCATACCCGACCTGACGGGCAAGGCGGCCATCGTGACCGGCGCCAACAGCGGCATCGGCAAGCCCACCGCGCTCGAACTGGCCAGGCACGGCGCCCGCGTCGTCGTGGCCGCGCGCAATGCGGACAAGGGCCGGGCCGCGGTCGCGGACATCCTGCGGGCCGTGCCCGGCGCGCAGGTCGAGTACGGCCACCTCGACCTGGCCGACCTGGACTCCGTCAGGCGGTTCGCCGCGGGCGTCGGCAAGCTGGACCTGCTGGTCAACAACGCGGGCGTCGGCATGGTCCCCCGGCAGGAGACCAAGGACGGCTTCGAGCTGCAGTTCGGCACCAACCACCTGGGGCACTTCGCGCTCACGGGACTGCTGCTGCCCCTCCTGCTGGCCGCCCCCGGCGCCCGCGTGGTGAACGTCGCCAGCGACGCGCACAAAATGGCCACGCTCGACTTCGACGACCTCGGGCTGGAGCGCGGCTATCGCAAGATGAGCTCGTACGGGCGGTCCAAGCTGGCCAACCTGCTCTTCACCTTCGAGCTCCAGCGGCGCGCCCAGCGGGCCGGTGCGGACCTGACCAGCGTGGCGACCCACCCCGGCATGACCGGCACGAACTTCTTCAAGGCGGGCATCCTCCAGCCCGTCGTGGGTCTGTTCCTGAAGTCGGCGGCGGCCGGCGCGGTGTCCTCGCTCTACGCCGCCACCTCGCCCGACCTCCGCGGCGGCGAGTACATCGGCCCCACGCTCAAACGGCTCACGCCCTCGCGGACGGCCCGCTCCGAGGAGGTCGCCAAGCGGCTCTGGGACCTGTCCACGCAGCTGACAGGCGTACGATTCGATGAGATCGCCTACAGCTGAAGGACGTTTACGTGGCTCCACTCGACCCTGAGCGTGACAGGGCCATCCTCGACGCCACGATGGAGCTGCTGTCGGAGGTCGGCTACGACCGGATGTCGGTCGATCAGATCGCCAAGCGGGCCAGGGCCAGCAAGGCCACCATCTACCGGCGCTGGGCGGGCAAGCCCGAGCTGGTCGTGGACGTCATCTGCCGGCGGTTCGACATGGACACGCCGCCGGGCGAGGACACCGGCTCGCTCCGCGGCGACCTGACCTCCATCTTCGGCGGGCTGTGCGAGGCGGTGGAGCGCAAGCACACGCTGGTCATCGGGCTGTCCTCGACGCTGGTGTCCAACCAGGAGCTGGCGCGCACGCTGCGCGAGCACATGCCGACGAAGAACCTCGGCGACGTGCGGGCGCTGCTGGAGCGGGCCACCGAACGCGGGGAGCTGGCCGGGCCGGTCGATCCCGGGAGGCTCTTCGCGGTGGCCGAGGCGCTGGTGTGGCATCGCATGATCTTCGCCGGGCCGCCGTTCGATGCGGAGTTCGTCCGGGAGTCGGTGGACGGAGTGCTGATGCCGCTGGTGAACGCCTGGTCAGCGGGTGGCGTGGGCTAGGTAGGCGCACACCGGAAAACCCTCTCGCGCGTACGGGGCCGCCAGCCGGGTGTAGTGGGCCCTGATGCGCTCGACGGTCTCCGGCGGCTGACTGGCGATCATCGCGAAGCGGGGGCCGCCCGCCTGCACGATGTTCGTCCACCACGTCGCCAGGTCCACCTGGTGGCGCCAGCGCACGGTGTCCACGGCCGCCTCCTCGAAACCCGCCTTCTCCAGCAGCTCCGTGAAGCGTTGCGGCGTGTCGTTGGCGGTGAACGGGCGGGGCGGCGGATCGTAGGGGACCTCGGCGGCGATGATGGCGTCGGCGAAGACGTTGGTGGCGGTCATCTCGTCGGCCTTCCACCAGGTCAGGGCGATCGTGCCGCCCGGGCGCAAAACGCGGTGGAACTCCTTGAGCGCCTTGGTGGTGTCGGGCACGTGATTGATGACGAAATTTCCGGCTATGGCGTCGAACTGCTCGTCCCCGAACGGCAGGTCGGGGAGGGTGGCAGGCCGGATCGTCGCGTAGGGGTGGCGGCGGGCGGTCAGCTCCAGCATGCCGGGATCGGCGTCCACGGCGGTGACCTCAGCGCCTAACGCGAGCGCCGCCGCCGTGACCACGCCGGTGCCGCAGCCCACGTCCAGCAGGCCGAGAGCACCCTTCTCGCGGGCCTGTGCGAGGAGGGGGCCGACGGTATGGGAGCTGAGGTGGGCGAAGCCGCGGTCGTACGCTTCGGCGTTGGTCACGGGCCAAGCCTATCCCAGTGAGCGAACTTAACATTTCCCGGTGAAGTTCACGCCGAAGTATGGTTTTTCCGGAAATTTCGCCCATAAGGTCGTCGCCATGACCATCGACGCCTTCATCGACGCACTGCCCAAGGTCGAGCTCCACGTCCACCTGGTCGGCTCGGCCTCGGTCCCCACCGTGCAGGAACTGTCGCGCCGCCACCCCGGCAGCGAGGTTCCCACGAGCGAGGAGGAGCTGCGCCGCTTCTACACCTTCCGCGACTTCCCCCACTTCGCCCAGGTCTACCGGGCCGTCAACCGCCTGGTCCGCGAGCCTGAGGACGTGGCCACCCTGGTCCTCGGCCTGGCCAGGGACCTGGCCGCGCAGGGCGGTCGGTACGCGGAGCTGCAGGTCACGCCCTATGCCCACCACGTCGTCGGCCTGCCCATGCGCGAGGTGACGCAGGCCCTGGACCTGGCCGCCCGGCGCTCGCTGGACGAGCACGGCGTGGAGATGGCGTACATCTTCGACATCCCCGGCGAGTACGGCGAGGAGGCCGCCAGGATCACCGTCGAGCACGCCCTCCAGGAACCTCCCACCGCCCTGGTAGGTTTCGGCATCGGCGGGATCGAGCAGGAGCGCCCGAAATATCGCGACGCCTACAGGGACGCCTTCTCGGCGGCCAGGGCGGCCGGCCTGCACAGCGTCCCGCACGGTGGCGAGATGAGCGGACCGGAGACGATCTGGGAGGTGATCGAGGGCCTGGGCGCCGAGCGCATCGGCCACGGCATCAACTGCCTGTCCGACGACCGCCTGGTCGCGTACCTGCGCGAGACGCAGCTCCCGCTGGACGTCTGTCCCACTTCGAACGTCTGCACCGGCCAGATCGCCGCCATCGGCGACCACCCGCTGCCCCGGATGCTGGAGGAGGGCTTGTACGTCACGCTCAACAGCGACGACCCGCCCATGTTCGCCACCACGCTGGCCGAGGAGTACCGGGTGGCCGCGGAGGTGTTCGGGTTCGGGCGGAAGGAGCTGGCCCAGCTGGCCAGGAACGGCGTCCAGGCGTCATACCTGGCCGAGGAGCGCAAGCAGGCGCTGCTGAGCGAGATCGACGACCTGCTTACGCAGACCTCACGGGGACGACAGACGCCCTAATTCCGGCGGGATCTTGCCGGCCGCGGCCCGGTCCAGCAGGAACAACGTCCGCCCCCGGCCCCTGGCCCCCGCCGCGGGCACCTGGATGTGGCCCGATTCCGACAGTGCCAGGCGTACCGCTCCCGACTTCTCCTCGCCGGCCGCCACCACCCACACCTCGCGCGAGGCCTGGATGGCGGGCAGGGTCAGCGAGATGCGGGTGGGCGGCGGTTTCGGGGAGCCGTGCACCGCCACCACCGAACGTGTGTCGTACAGGGCCGGCAGGCCCGGGAACAGCGAGGCCACGTGCGCGTCGGGCCCCAGGCCGAGCAGCATCACGTCGAAGCTCGGCACCGGCCCGTGGTCCTCCGGCCTGGAGGCCGCGCGCAGTTCGGCGGCGTAGGACTCGGCGGACTCCTCGGCCGTCATGCCCGAGTCGGGGCCGCGCATGACGTGCACCCGCTCGGGGGCCAGGTCCACGTGGTCGAGCAGGGCCTCGCGGGCGCCGGTCTCGTTGCGTTCCTGGTCGCCGGTGGGCAGGAACCGCTCGTCGCCCCACCAGACGTCCAGGTGCCGCCAGTCCACGGCGTCGCGCGCCGGCGTCGCCGCGATGGCGGCCAGCGTGGCGACGCCGACCGTGCCGCCGGTCAGCACGATCGACGCCGACCCCTTGGCCGACTGCACGTCGACCAGCCGGGTGATGATCCGCGCCGCGACCGCCTTGGCCAGGACGTCGGCGTCGCGGTGCACGACCACGTTGGGAACGCTCACGGTCATCCCTTGTACGTCCTGGCGAACCGCTTGACCGCGGCCTCGTAGATCTCGTCGCTGTCGAGCCTGCGCAGCTCCTCGGCCATCAGCTCCGAGGTGTGCCGCCTGGTCAGGGCCACGTTCCGGTCCGGCTGGCCGGGGCGCGACAGCGTGGCCAGGCGGGCGTCCGACCTGACCACGGCCAGCTCGCCGTCGTTCAGCTGCAGTCGTACGGCCGTCAGGCCAGGGCCGGAGGACTCGGCGACCTTGATCGGCGCGCCGATGCGTTCCGACAACCAGGCGGCCAGCAGCGGCGCGCTCGGATTGCCCGGGGAGGCCTCCACGAGTCCCTTGCGCACCTTGCCCACCGGCTGGTCGAACGCGGCGGCCAGCAGGCTGCGCCACGGCGTCAACCGGGCCCATGCCAGGTCGGTGTCGCCGCTGGCGTACCCCCTGGCCCTGGTCACCAGCGACTTGACGCCGCCGTCGTCGAAGCCCCTGGCGTCGGTGATGCGCCGCTGCGCGAGGGCCCCGATCGCGTCCTTGGACGGCACGTCGGGGGCCGCGCCCGGCCACCACACCACGACCGGCGTGTCGGGCAGCAGCAGCGGGCTGACCACGGAGTCGGCGTGCTGGGTCAGCTCGCCGTACAGCCGCAACACCACCACCTCGCCCGGCGTGGACTCGCCGATGCGCAGCTCCGCGTCGAGCCTGATCGGCTCCTCCACCTCGCGGCTGATCACCACGATGATGCGCGAGGGGTGTTCGCGGGCCGCGTCGGTGGCCGCGCGCAGGGCGTCGTACTGGTGGCGCTCCTCGCACACCACGACGAGTGTGAGGACCATGCCGATGGCGGGCGCGCCCATCTGGTGGCGCAGGTGCGTGAACTGGGCCGAGATCTTCCCGGCCGTCGTGTCCGACAACATAAAGGTAGTCATCAGAGCCTCCTCCACACGCGGCCGTCGCGGGCCATCATCTCGTCCGCCGACTCCGGCCCCCACGAACCGGACTCGTAGCCCTCCGGCTGGCCCTGCGTGGCCCAGAACGCCTCGATCGGGTCGAGGATCTGCCACGACAGCTCGACCTCCCGCTGGTGCGGGAAGAGCGGCGGGTCGCCGATCATCACGTCGAGCAGCAGCCGCTCGTACGCCTCGGGAGACGACTCCAGGAACGACTCCCCGTAGGCGAAGTCCATGGAGACGTCGCGGACCTCCATGGCCGTCCCAGGGACCTTGCTACCGAATCTGACCGTGATGCCCTCGTCCGGCTGCACCCTGATCACCAGCGCGTTCTGGCCCAGGATCTCGGTGTCGTCCTTGCTGAACGGCAGGTGCGGCGCCCGCTGGAACACCACCGCCACCTCCGTCACCCGCCGGCCCAGCCGCTTGCCGGTGCGCAGGTAGAAGGGCACCCCGGCCCACCGCCGGTTGGCGATCTCCAGCTTGATGGCCGCGTACGTCTCGGTGGTGGACTCCTGCGAGATGCCCTCCTCCTGCAGGTAGCCGACGACCTTCTCGCCGCCCTGCCAGCCCGCGGAGTATTGCCCGCGCGCCGTGTTGAGCCCCAGGTTGGCCGGCAACCGCACGGCCTTGAGCACCTTCTCCTTCTCCCGCCGCAGCGACTGGGCCTCGAACGAGGTCGGATCCTCCATCGCGACCAGCGCGAGGAGCTGGAGCAGGTGGTTCTGGATCACGTCGCGGGCCGCGCCGATGCCGTCGTAGTAGCCCGCGCGCCCCCCGATGCCGATGTCCTCGGCCATCGTGATCTGCACGTGGTCGACGAAGCTCCGGTTCCAGATCGGCTCGTAGAGGTTGTTGGCGAACCTCAGCGCCATGATGTTCTGGACGGTCTCCTTGCCCAGGTAGTGGTCGATCCTGAAGATCGAGCTCTCCGGGAAGGCCGAGGTGGTGATCTCGTTCAGCTCGTGCGCGGACTGCAGGTCGTGACCGAACGGCTTCTCGATGACCACCCGCCGCCACGACCCGTCGGGCGCGTCGGCCACTCCGGTCCGCTTGAGCTGCTCGACCACCACGGGAAAGTACTTCGGCGGCACCGACAGGTAGAAAGCGTAGTTTCCGCCCGTGCCCCTCGTCTCGTCGATCTCGCTCAATGCCATGGCCAGCGCGTCGAACGCGCCGTCGTCGTTGAACTCGCCCGGCACGAAATGGATGCCCTCGCGGATCTGCTTCCAGACCTCCTCGCGGAAGGGCGTCCTGGCATGCGCCTTGACGGCGTCGTGCGTCAACTGGGCGAAATCCTGGTCCTTCCAATCCCGCCTGGCGAAACCGACCAGGGAGAATCCGGGCGGCAGCAGCCCCCGGTTGCCCAGGTCGTAAATCGCCGGCAGCAACTTGCGCTTGGCCAGGTCACCCGTCACGCCGAACAACACCATCACGCACGGTCCCGCCACCCGGGGCAACCGCTTGTCGCGCGGGTCGCGCAGCGGGTTGGCGGCCACCACCTTCTCGGTGGTGGCGGTGCCCGCGGCTGAGGTGGCTACTGTCGCCGCCGTCGTATTGTCAACGGCTGCGGCCTCCTCCGCGGGTGCTGCCGGTTCTGTCATCTCAAACCTCCTGTGCGGCTGCGAGCAGAAGCGCGACTCCCGCCGCGCGGTCGGTCAAATGCAGGCGTACGGCGGGCCGCCCGCGGGTTTCGAGCGCCCCCAGGTCGCCGAGCGCCTGGGCGAGCTGGAGCCGGCCCAGCGTGTACGGCCGGCCGGGGACCGCCACGTCGTCGGCCACATCCCCGGTGATCTGCAGGAACACCCCGTTCTGCGGCCCGCCCTTGTGATATTGGCCGGTCGAGTGCAGGAACCGCGGCCCCCACCCGAACGTCACCGGCCTGTTGGTACGCAACGCGAGCAGCGCCCGCAATGTCGCCGGGTCGGCCATCATCCAGGCATCGGTCATCTGCTCGAAGTCGGCCCCGTCGGGCACCGCGGCGTCGAACGCCGCCATCCGGTCCAGGTAGGCCATGATCGACAGGTAACCGCCGGCCGGAATGGCGTGCAGCAGCTCGGCGAACACCCCGGGCAGATCCGTGGCCGTCGGCGAGCCGTACACCTCGACCGGGCCGTCGGCGAACGCCGGGGCGCCGGTCGGCAGGTCGGGCAGGGTCAGCAGGGCCGCGGTGTTCTCCTTCGACTCGGCCACGTTCGGCTGGTCGAACGGGTCGATCTCCAGCAGCAACCCGGCGACGGCCGTGGCGTATTCCCAGATCAGGAACTGCGCGCCGAGCGGCCCGTCCACGCGCACGTCCCCCAGGTCCGATTCGATGGCGACGACCAGCTCGTCGCCGGTCTCGTTGGGGTCGGCGCCCACGACCGGCAGGATCCCCCTGCCCTGCTTGCCGGTGGACTCCGCGACGAGCTGCTCGATCCAGTCGGGCAGCCCGTTGGCGGCCGAGAGCTGGTCTTCGAGCACCAGCTTGTCACGCCCGCCCAGGGCGGCGCCGCCGAGCGCCGCCCCCAGGTCGAGCCCGTAGTTGCCGGTGTCCAGCGCCAGCAGCGGCAGGACCTCCTCGGCGTCGTCGAGCAGCCGCTCCACGTCGGCCCCGGCCAGCGCGCTGGGCACCAGCCCGTACGCCGACAGCGCAGAGTAGCGGCCGCCCACGTTGGGCACGGCCAGCACGATCTCGAAGCCGCCTTCGACGGCCCGCTGCTCCAGCGGCGAGCCGGGGTCGGTGACGACCACGATGCGGCCGCCGGGCGCGATGCCCGCCTCCGCGAACAGCCGCTCGTAGATCCGCAGGTGGCAGTCGGTCTCCACGGTCGAGCCGCTCTTGCTGGCCACGACCACGATCGTGGTGTCGAGCGGGTCCGCCAGCGCGCGGCGCACCTGCCCGGGGTCGGTCGTGTCGAGCACGGTGAGCGGCACGTCGGCGGTCGCGCAGATGACCTCCGCGGCCAGCGACGAGCCGCCCATCCCGGCCAGCACCACGTTCGTCAGGCCCTCGGCGCGGGCCCGCTCGACGAGCTTGCCCAGCTCGGGCAGCAGCTCGCGAGAGGTGCGGGGCAGCGTCAGCCAGCCGAGCCTGACCGCCGCCTCCGCCTCGGCGTCCTCGCCCCACAGCGTGGGGTCGCCGCCGGCGAGCCGCGCGGGCACGCCGTCGGCGACGAGGCGCCCCGCGACGGAGGCGGCGGCCGAGGCCACCCCCTCGTCGCGGTAGGACACGTTCATCACGGAACCAGGTTCTTGGTGACGCTCTCGAGCAGCTCGTTCCAGGACGCCGCGAACTTCTCCACGCCCTCCTCCTCCAGCACCCGCACCACGTCGTCGTAGTCGACGCCGGCGTCCTTGAGCGCGGCCATGGTGTTCCAGGCCTGCTCGTAGAAGGGGCGCACGGTGTCGCCGGTGACGTCGGCGTGGTCGGCCGTCGCGTCGAGCGTCTTCTCCGGCATCGTGTTGACGGTGCCGGGGGCGACGAGCTGGTCGATGTAGAGGGTGTCGGAGTATTCGGGGTTCTTCACGCCGGTCGAGGCCCACAGCGGCCGCTGCGGGCGGGCGCCCGCCGCCCGCAGGCGCTGCCAGCGCTCGGAGTTCATCACGTCCTCGAACGCCGCGTACGCCAGCCGCGCGTTGGCCACGGCCGCCTTGCCCTTCAGCTCCGCCTTGCCCAGCTTGTCGAGCCGCGCGTCGATCTCGGTGTCCACGCGGCTGACGAAGAACGACGCCACCGACTCGATCGTGGCCAGGTTGAGCCCCTTGGCCTGGGCCGCCTCGAGCCCGGCCAGCCAGGCGTCCATGACGGCGCGGTAGCGCTCCAGGGAGAAGATCAGCGTGACGTTGACGCTGATGCCCTCCGAGAGGGCCTGCGTGATCGCGGGCAGCCCCTCCAGCGTTGCCGGGATCTTGATGAACAGGTTGGGCCTGTCCACCAGCCACCACAGCGCCCGCGCCTCGGCGACCGTCCTGTCGCTGTCGTGGGCCAGGCGCGGGTCCACCTCCAGCGAGACGCGGCCGTCCACGCCGCCGGTGGCGTCGTAGACCGGGCGCAGCACGTCGGCGGCCCAGCGGATGTCGTAGGTGGTGATGGCGCGCACGGCCTCGCCCACGTCCACGCCGCGCACGGCCAGGTCGTGCAGCTGGGCCTCGTAGGCGTCACCCTTGCTGAGCGCGTTGGCGAAGATCGTCGGGTTGGAGGTCACCCCGACGACGTTCTTCTCGCGGATCAGCTGCTCCAGGTTGCCGCTGCGCAGGCGCTCGCGGCTGATGTCGTCGAGCCAGATGGCCACGCCCTGGCCGGACAGTTTATTGAGGATCTCGCTCATATTCGTTCAGTTTCCCGTCGTCTCGCCCTTTTCCTGGCCGAGTTTGGCCAGGCTCGCCTTCGCCGCCGCCGCCACGCGCTCGGCCGTCAGCCCGAACTGCTCGTACAAAGTCTTGTACGGGGCCGACGCACCGAAGTGTTCGAGGCCGACCACTTCGCCGCATTCGCCGACGAACTCGTGCCAGCCGAGCGCGACCCCCGCCTCGACCGCGACCCGAGCCCGGATCGACGACGGCAGAACCGTCTGCCTGTATGCGATGTCCTGCCCCTTGAACCATTCGACACACGGCATCGACACCACCCGCGTCGGGATGCCCCGTGCCTCGAGAATTTCCCGGCCCTCGACCGCGATCTGCACCTCGCTGCCGGTGGCGATGAGGATGACCTTGGGCTGGCCGTCGGACGCATCGCGCAGCACGTAGCCGCCGCGGGCCACGCCGTCGGCGCTGGTGCCCTCGTAGACCGGCAGGTTCTGCCTGGTCAGCGTCAGGGCCGCGGGCCGGTCTTTGTGCTCGAGCACGGTCTTCCAGGCGTACGCGGTCTCGTTGGCGTCGGCCGGGCGGACCACGTCGAGGCCGGGGATCGCGCGCAGCGCCCACAGGTGCTCGATCGGCTGGTGGGTCGGGCCGTCCTCGCCCAGGCCGATGGAGTCGTGCGTCCAGACGTACGTGACCGGGAGCTTCATCAGCGCGGCCAGCCGCACCGACGGGCGCATGTAGTCGGAGAAGACCAGGAACGTGCCGCCGTACGGGCGGGTGCCGCCGTGCAGGGCGATGCCGTTGAGAATGGCGCCCATGGCGTGCTCGCGGATGCCGAAGTGCAGCGTGCGGCCGTAGCGGTTACCGGGGAAGTCCTTGGTCTGGTATTCCTCCGGGATGAAGGACGGCTCGCCCTTCATCGTGGTGTTGTTGGACTCGGCCAGGTCGGCCGAGCCGCCCCACAACTCGGGCAGCACTGGCGCCAGCGCGCTCAGCACCTCGCCGGAGGCCTTGCGGGTGGCGATCGACGCGCCGGTCTCGAACGACGGCAGCGCCTTGGCCCAGCCGTTGGGCAGCACGCGGTGGGAGATGCGGTCGAACTCGGCGGCCCGCTCGGCGTTGGCCAGGCGCCATTCGGCGTAGCCCTTCTCCCACTCGGCGTGCAGGGTGCGGCCGCGCTGCGCGATGCCGCGGGCGTGCTCCAGCACCGCGGCGGGCACGTCGAAGGTCTTGGCCGGGTCCATGCCCAGAATTTCCTTGGTGGCGGCGATCTCCGCCTCGCCCAGGGCCGCGCCGTGGATCTTGCCGGTGTTCTGCTTATTGGGGGCGGGCCAGCCGATGATCGTGCGCAGCCGGATGAACGACGGCCGGTCGGTCTCGGCCTTGGCCGCCTCCAGCGCGTCGTAGAGGGCCTGGATGTCCTCGGCGTAGTCGCCGTTGACGGTCCAGTCGACGCTCTGGGTGTGCCAGCCGTAGGCGTCGTAGCGCGCGACCACGTCCTCCGACTTGGCGATCAGCGTGTCGTCCTCGATGGAGATGTGGTTGTCGTCGTACAGGACGATGAGGTTGCCCAGCTGCTGGTGGCCGGCGAGCGAGCTGGCCTCGTGGCTGATGCCCTCTTCGATGTCGCCGTCGCTGACGACGCACCAGATGTGGTGGTCGAAGGGGGAGGAGCCGGGCTCGGCGTCCGGGTCGAACAGGCCGCGCTCGCGGCGGGCCGCCATCGCCATGCCGACCGCGTTGCCCAGGCCCTGGCCCAGCGGGCCGGTCGTGGTCTCCACGCCCGCCGTGTGGCCGTGCTCGGGGTGACCGGGCGTGAGGCTGTCCCACTGGCGCAGTCGCCGCAGGTCGTCGAGCGTCAGACCGTAGCCGGACAGGTAGAGCTGGATGTAGAGCGTCAGGCTGGTGTGGCCGCACGACAACACGAACCGGTCGCGGCCGAGCCAGCCCGGATCGGTCGGGTCGTGGCGCATCACGCGCTGGAACAGCAGGTATGCGGCGGGGGCCAGGCTCATGGCGGTGCCGGGATGACCCGAGCCCGCCTTCTCCACTGCGTCCATCGCCAGGGCTCGAACGACGTCGACCGACTTCTTGTCGAGGTCGGTCCATTCGAGTGCTGGCACGAGTTCGGTGCTCAAGTGCTCGATCTCCGGAATCTAGTTGTCATTGGTTGTGCCGGTTGGCTATCCCGCCCAACACGGGACCCTAACCGAGTGGAGGTGGCGATCGATTCCCATTCCACTCGCGCGTGTCCATGTGTGGCGCAAGCCCCCCATTGGCCGGACCGGCCGACCCTGCGACTACAGTTTGTTTGTTCGCAGGGGCGTCACGGCGCCCACCCATGGATCCGCTCTTATCAGAGGTTACGCGTTGACCCCGCACAGGCTGGAAGCGCCTTGACGGTGCTGACCAACAGGCAGGCCACGGCACCCGCCCCTCCGCAGGCGCCGCGCACCGTCGGCATGATCATCAAGGCCTACATCGCGCTCACCAAGCCGCGGATCATCGAGTTGCTGCTGATCACGACTCTACCGGTGATGTTCCTCGCGGCGGGCGGCCTGCCGCCGCTGTGGACGTCCATCTCGGTCATGGTGTTCGGCACCCTGTCGGCGGGCAGCGCCAACGCGCTCAACTGCTACGTGGACCGCGACATCGACAAGAAGATGCGCCGCACCCGCCGCCGGCCGCTGGCCAGGCACCAGGTGTCGCCGCGCGGTGCGCTCGTCTTCGGGATCGTGCTCGGCGTCCTGTCCACCCTTGGCCTGTGGGTGACCACCAACTGGCTGGCCGCGCTGCTGTCCACCGCGGCGATCCTGTTCTACGTGCTGGTCTACTCGATGATCCTCAAGCGCCGCACGGCCCAGAACATCGTGTGGGGCGGCATCGCGGGCTGCATGCCGGTGATGATCGGCTGGGCGGGCATCACCGAGCGGCTCGACTGGGCGCCGCTGGTGTTGTTCGGGGTGGTGTTCTTCTGGACGCCGCCGCACACCTGGACGCTGGCCATGCGCTACAAGGACGACTACGCGGCGGCCAAGGTGCCGATGTTGCCGGTGGTGGCCACCGAGCGGCGGGTGATCCTGGAGTCCATCGCCTACACCTGGGCGACCGTGTTGTGCTCGCTGGCGTTGTGGCCGGTGGCGGGCACCACGTTGTTCTACCCGGCCGTGGCCGCCGTGCTCGGCGTCATGTGCCTGTGGGAGGTGCACCGCCTGCTGGCCCGGCTCAACGCCGGCAAGACCGGTGTCGACCTGCGGCCCATGCGCTTCTTCCACTGGTCCAACGCCTACCTGGCGCTGCTGTTCCTCGCCGTGGCGATCGACCCGCTGCTGTCCTGATCCTCGCTTCCTTGGCCGCTGCGGCAGGTTCGCTTATAGTCAACATATGAACAGCTCTTCAGATGTTGTGGCGGGACTGGACGGTTGCGTGGTGCAGGAGCCCGACGCGGCCAGGGTCGCGGCCACCCGCGACCGGCTCGTGACGCCCGACGAGGCCACCCGGCTGGCCGAGCTGTTCCGCCTGCTCGGCGACCCGACCAGGGCCCGGCTGCTGTACGCGCTGCTGGAGGCCGGGGAGCTGTGCGTGTGCGACCTGTCCGACGCGGTCGAGGTGACCGACACGGCCGTCTCCCACGCGCTGCGCCTGCTGCGTACGGCGGGCATCGTGGCCAGCCGCAGGGCGGGCCGGATGATCTACTACCGGCTGGCCGACGCCCACGTCCGCATATTGCTCGACCTGAGCCGGGAGCATCTCAAGGAGACCGGATGAGCGGCGGTCACGGGCATGGCCACGGGCTGAACGCGAACGCGGACAAGCGCTACCTGATCGGAGCATTGGCGCTCATCGTCGGCTACATGGCGGTCGAGGTGATCGCCGGGTTGATCGGCAACTCGATCGCGCTGCTCTCCGACGCCGCCCACATGCTGACCGACGCGAGCGCCATCGCGCTGGCCCTGATCGCCATGCGCATCGCCGCCAGGCCCGCGAGCGGGGCCTACACGTTCGGCTGGAAGCGGGCCGAGATCCTCTCCGCGCAGATCAACGGCGTGACGTTGCTGCTGCTGGTGGCGTACTTCGTCTATGAGGGCGTGCGCAGGCTCATCGAGCCGCCCGAGGTGTCGGGACCCGTCGTGTTGGTCACGGCCGTGGCCGGGATCGGGGTCAACGCGCTGGCCGCCTGGCTGCTGTCCAGGGCCGACCGGCGCAGCCTCAACGTCGAGGGCGCCTTCCAGCACGTGCTCAACGACCTGTACGCCTTCATCGCCACCGCCGTGGCCGGCCTCGTGGTCTGGCTGACCGGCTTCCGCCAGGCCGACACCATCGCCGCCCTCGTCGTGGCCGCGCTCATGCTCAAGGCCGGCTGGGGCCTGCTGCGCGACTCCGGCCGGGTGCTGCTCCAGGCGGCGCCCAGCGGCCTCGACCCCGACGAGATCGGCCGCGTGCTGGCCGCCGAACCCGACGTGGAGGAGGTGCACGACCTGCATGTCTGGACGGTGACGAGTGGCTATCCCACGCTGTCGGCGCACGTGATCGTGGCGGGGGGCTCCGACTGCCACCGGGTGCGCACGCGCCTCGCCGACCTGCTGCACCACCGCTTCGAGATCGGCCACACCACGCTCCAGGTCGACCACGGCATCCCCGGCCTCGATCGGCACTGCGACGACCCGCACGGACCCCGGCACTCTGATCCGTTAAAGTCACCCTATGGCGACCCGTGATCCACGCTGGGTGTTGAAGGACCGCCCATCGTTCGTGTTGATCACCGGGCTGGTCCTCACCGGCCTGTGCGCTCTGGTCTCGTTCTCGTTCGACGTGCTCAACGGCGCTCCGGTGCAGTTCTTCATCGCGCTCATGCTGGCGCTGGCGCCGGTTCCGCTGCTGCTGGCCGCCGTGCTGGCGCTGGACAGGATGGAGCCGGAGCCGCGCAGCAACCTGATCTTCGCCTTCGCCTGGGGCGCGGGCATCGCCGTGTTGATCGCCGGCGTGATCAACTCGCTCAACCTGCACTACATCATCGATGCCGCCAGGCTGTCGGAGGCCAGCGCTCGCAACATCGCGGCCACATTCGGGGCGCCCGTGGTGGAGGAGACGATGAAGGGCCTGGTGCTGCTGGGGCTGCTCAAGTTCCGCAGGGCCGAGCTGGACGGGTCGACCGACGGCATCATCTACGCCAGCATGGTCGGCCTCGGCTTCGCCATGAGCGAGAACGTCAGCTACTACATCGCCGCGCTCAACTCCGAGTCCGGGGTCAAGGGGCTGGCGGTCACGGTGGTGCTGCGCGGCATCCTGTCGCCGCTCGCGCACCCGCTGTTCAGCTCCATGATCGGCGTCGCCGTCGCCTACGCGGCCCAGCGCGGCGGGTCCGAGCGGGTGATCTACATCCTGGCCGGCTGGTCGGGCGCGATGATCCTGCACGGCCTGTGGAACGGCCTGGCCTCCTACGGCGGCTTCCCCGGGCTCGTGGTGGCCTACCTGGCGCTGCTGGTCGTGCTGATCGTGCTCATCGGCGTGGTGTTCAGGGACCGGCGGCGCATCGTCGCCCTCATCCAGCGCTACCTGCCTCCGTACGAGCCGACCAAGCTGGTCGGCCAGGCCGACATCTTCATGTTGTCGGCGTTCGCCAGGCGGCGCCAGGCCAGGCAGTGGGCCAGGGCCTACGGCGGCAAGCGGGGGCTGCGCGCGATGCGCGACTACCAGCTCGCGGCCACCGAGCTGGGCCTGCTGCACGAGCGGGCGGCCCGCCACATGGTCGATGAGCAGACCTTCCACGAGGAGCAGCGGGCCCTGCTGGAGTGCATGAGCACCGCCCGCGCGGACTTCCCCGCGCCGCCGATGCGCGCCAGGTCGGCCGCCGGCGGCACCCCGCCGTCCGGTTACGCCCCCGGCGCCCCGGGCTGAGCCAGGATGTTCGTGAGCGAGACCTCGCGCGGCCCCGGATAGACCGGGTCGGAGTGCAGGACCATCGCGTCGGCGAACGCCTTGGCGGTGGCGAACAACTCCCGGGCGGCGTAGACGTAGGTGGTCGAGGCGAACTGCCTGGTCGAGTCGTCACCCACCCCGAACGCCGCCAGCCCGGCCGTCCGGCACAACGTCACCGCCCTGGGCAGGTGGAACTCCTGCGTCACCACGGTCACCCGCTCGGCCCCGAACACCTTGCGCGCCCGCACGCACGAGTCCCACGTGTCGAACCCGGCGTAGTCCAGCACCATCACCGCGTCGGGCACCCCCTTGCCGCGCAGGTAGTCGCGCATGGCCGTCGGCTCGTCGTAGTCCTTGCGGCTGTTGTCGCCCGACAGCAGCAGCGCCCGCACCTTGCCCGCCCGGTAGAGCTCGGCGGCGATGTCGAGCCTGCGGGCGAGCATGGCCGTGGGCTGCGTGCCGTACAGGCCCGCGCCCAGCACCAGCGCGGCCTGCGTCGCAGGCACGCGCCCCAGCCAGCCGCCGCCCCCGGCCACCACGCGATGCTCCGAGCTGCCGAGCCAGGCCCACGTCATGGGCGCGAGCGCGAGCACGCTGAGCGCCACCAGCACCTGGTACGCCCGGCGCAACGTCTTCCGAGTGGGGCGGACTTTTCCCAGCAAATCGCACCCTGCCTCAGGTGGGGGAGTGGCGGACCTAACCCCACATACCCTGGCATATCTGCTCAGAAGGCGGCGGCTGCTTCGGCGGGGGAGTGGGCGGCCTTCGGGGCCCGGGTGCGCAGCGAGGTGACCACCCTGAGCGCGGCGATCCAGACCAGCGTGGAGCCGAGGACGTGCAGCAGGACCAGCATCGCGGGCACGGCCAGGAAGTATTGCGTGTAGCCGATCACGCCCTGGCCCAGCTCCACCGCGAACAACACCAGAGTCGCCCGCCTGGCCGGGCGTGGCGAGTTGTTCACGTGCAGGGCGAACAGCAGCGCGAACGTCAGCCCGACCACGATGTAGACGACGTCGGCGTGCAGCCGCGCCACGGCCTCGATGTCCAGGTCGAAGCGGGAGGCCATCTCGTCGCCCGAGTGCGGGCCGGTGCCGCTCACCACCACCCCGGCCACCAGCAGCACGAACACCGCCGCGAGCAGCACGTAGCCGAGCCTGCGGATGTCGGGGTGCGTCACCCGCCGGGCCGGGCCGTCGCCCTCTCCCGCGCGGGCGTAGAGCGTCCAGCAGGCGGCGATCAGCCCCGCGGAGATCAGGAAGTGCATGCCGACCGTGAACGGGTTGAGCATCGTGCCGACCACCAGCCCGCCCCACAGGGCCTGGGCCATGATCCCCACCGGCTGCAGCCACGCCAGCCAGATCAGCGAGCGCCTGCGCGGCGCCAGCCGCAGCGCCGACAGTACGCACGCCACCCCGACCGCCAGCACCAGGAACGTGAGCAGCCTGTTGCCGAACTCGATGAGCATGTTGAAGATCGACGCCTCGGGGTGCGCGACCGGGATGAAGCTGTCCGGCGTGCACTTCGGCCAGGTCGGGCAGCCGAGCCCGGAGCCGGAGACGCGCACGCCCGCGCCGGTCACCGCGATGCCCGCGTTCACTACCACGGAGGCCATGGCCCAGCCCCGCATCGACTCCGCCGTGGGCGCCCAGAAGGACAGCAGGCGGCGCACGAGAGGGTTGGGATGGTCCGTGGGTAGCTTCACGTCATCGATGGTAAGGGCCTGCCCAGCCGGTCCCGCCATCGGGAACGGGGCACCTGCGGGGACACACCTGCGGGGACACACCTGCGGGGACACCCCGCATACCCCGAACAAAGGAAGACGCCCCCTGACAAAGGAAGACGCCATCTGCGGGGACACCCCGCATACCCCGAACAAAGGAAGACGCCCCCTGACAAAGGAAGACGCCATCTGCGGGGACACCCCGCATACCCCGAACAAAGGAAGACGCCCCCTGACAAAGGAAGACGGCACCTGCGGGGACACCCCGCATACCCCGAACAAAGGAAGATGCCTTCCCTAAGCAAGAAGGTATGTGACATATTACTGGTAGGAGGTGTTGATGTCCGACGTGATCGTCGTCGGCGCCGGAGTCGTGGGGGCGGCCTGCGCCTACTACGCCGCGCGCGCGGGGCTTGACGTGACCGTGGTCGACCGGGGGCCCGTGGCGGGCGGCACGACCGGCTCCGGCGAGGGCAACATACTGGTGTCCGACAAGGAGCCGGGACCCGAGCTGGACCTGGCGGTGTTGTCGAACCGGCTGTGGCGCGAGCTGGCGGATCTCGGGGGCTTCGAGTTCGAGGCCAAGGGCGGGCTGGTCGTCGCCGAGACCGACGAGGTCCAGCGGCGGCTCGCCGAACTGGCCGCCAAGCAGGACGTGGAGCACACCCCGGTGCCGGGCGAGTCGCTGCGCGACTACGAGCCGCACCTGGCAGGCGGGCTCGCCGGTGGCGTCTACTACCCGCAGGACGCCCAGGTCCAGCCCATGCTGGCGGCCGCGCGCCTGCTCCGGCACGGTGCCGAGAGCTTCGGCCACGGCACGCTCCACCTGCGCCTCGGGGCCACGGTGACCGGGTTCACGCGGTCCGGGGACCGGGTGACGGGCGTACGCACTTCGCACGGCGACATCCTCGGCGGCGCGGTGATCAACGCGGCGGGCACCTGGGGCGGCGAGGTGGCCGCGCTGGCGGGCGTGGACCTGCCGATCCTGCCCAGGCGCGGGTTCATCCTGGTCACAGAACCGCTGCGGGAGTCGCTGATCAGGCACAAGGTCTACACCGCCGCCTACGTGACGAACGTGGCCAGCGACTCCGCCGACCTGGAGACGTCGGCCGTGGTGGAGGGCACGCCCGCCGGGACCGTGCTCATCGGGGCCAGCAGGGAGCGGGTCGGGTTCGACCGGACGACGTCGGTGCCGGTGCTCGCCCGGCTGGCCGCGCAGGCGGTCGCGCTCTTCCCCGCCCTGCGCGAGGTGCGGGCCATCAGGTCCTACTGCGGGTTCCGGCCGTACTGCCCGGACCACCTGCCCGTCATCGGCGCCGACCCGCGAGTGCCCGGGCTGTACCACGCATGCGGGCACGAGGGCGCCGGCATCGGGCTGGCGCCGGTGACCGGGCATCTGCTCGCCCAGGTCCTCACCGGCGGGCAGCCCGACCTGGACCTGCGGCCCTTCCGGCCGGATCGTTTCTCGGAGGAGTCCTCTTGACGTTCCACATCACGATCGACGGGCGTGCGGTTCCCGTGGTGCCCGGCCAGACGATCGGCGCGGCGCTGCACGCGGCCGGCGTGCGCTCGTGGCGCACGACCCGGTTCGGCGGGCGGCCGCGCGGGCTGTTCTGCGGGATCGGGGTCTGCTTCGACTGCCTGATCTCCGTCAACGGGCGCGCTCCAGAACGGGCCTGCCTGCTCGAGGCCGAGCCCGGTGACGAGGTGACCACGTCATGACGTACGACCTGGTCGTGATCGGCGGCGGCGCCGCGGGGGTGACGGGCGCGCTCACGGCGGCCCTGGCCGGGCTGCGGGTGGCGCTCGTCGACTCCGGCGTACGGCTCGGCGGCCAGTACTTCCGCCACCCGGCCGTCCCCGGCGCGGCGCCCGGGCTGGACCGGTTCTTGCGGCAGGCGCGGGCCCTCGGCGAACGGGCGGACCTGCTGCTGGGGCACCAGGTGTGGAGCGTCACCCGCGAGCCGGACGGCGACCTGGTCGTGCACTGCGTGACCCGAGAGCCGGCTGAGCGTCCGGTGGCTGTTCGAGGGCGGCGGCTGCTGATCGCCACCGGCGCCTACGACCGGCCGCTGCCGTTCCCCGGATGGGACCTGCCCGGGGTGCTCACGGCGGGTGGCGCGCAGGCGCTGCTCAAGGGCAACGGCGTCGTGGCGGGCCGGCGGATCGTCGTCTCGGGCACCGGGCCCTTCCTGCTGCCGGTGGCCACCGGGCTGGCCGGGGCGGGGGCGCGGGTACTCGGGGTGTTCGAGGCCAACGGCGGGCTCGGGCTGGCCAGGCATCCACTGCTGGCCCTGGGCAAGGCCGGGGAGGCGGCGGGGTACGCGGCCGCCCTGGCCAGGCACCGGGTGCCCTACCGGACGCGGCAGGCGGTGGTCGCGGCGCACGGCGAGCACGAGGTGGAGGCCGTCACCGTGGCCCGCCTCGACCAGGAGTGGAACGTTCTCGCCACCCGCGTCGTCGAGTGCGACACCGTGGCCGTCGGCTACGGGTTCGTGCCGCAGATCGAACTCGGTACGCAGCTCGGCTGCGGGGTCCGGCACGACGTGGACGGGAGCCCCGTGCTGGTGGTCGACGCCGCCCAGCGCACGACCGTGCCCGGAGTCTGGGCCGCGGGCGAGCCGACGGGCGTGGGCGGCTGGCGCCTGTCCGAACTGGAGGGCCGCATCGCGGGCCGCGCCATCGCGGAGGCCGGGGAAGTTCCCGGTGTGCTCGTGCGGCGGCGGGAGCGGTGGCGGGCGTTCGGCGCGGCGTTGCAGCGGGCGTACCCGGTCCAACCCGGCTGGCAGACGTGGCTGCGCGACGACACCCTGGTGTGCCGGTGCGAGGAGGTGCCGCTGGCGCGCGTACGCGAGGCGCAGGACCTCGGCGCCACCGACGCGCGCGCCATCAAGCTGCTGGCCCGGCCGGGCATGGGCTGGTGCCAGGGTCGCATCTGCGGCTACGCCGTCTCCTGCCTGGCCGGAGAGCGGCAGCAGCCGCCTCGCCGCCCCATCGCCCAGCCCATCGCCCTGGGCGCACTCGCCGACACCGATCCGCTCGATCACTGACATGCTCGATCACTGACATGGAGGACTACCTGATGGAGAACCGCAGCAAGCCCTGGCACGGCGTCATGGTGGCCACCGCGCTGCCCCTGCGCGAGGACCTGTCGGTCGACTACGACCGCTACGCCGAGCACTGCCGCTGGCTGGTCGCGAACGGCTGCGACGGCGTGGTGCCGAACGGGTCGCTCGGCGAATACCAGACGCTCACCCCGCAGGAGCGGGCCAAGGTGATCGAGACCGCGGTCGAGGCCGTCGGCGGGGGCAACGTGATGGCCGGGGCCGGTGCGTACGGCGCCGCCGAGTCGCGCCGGTGGGCCGAGCAGGCGGGCGAGGCGGGCTGCGGCTCGGTGCTGCTGCTGCCCCCGAATGCCTACCGGGCCGACGAGCGGGCCGTCGTCGAGCACTACCGCGAGGTCGCCGCGGCGGGCGTGCCGATCGTGGCCTACAACAACCCGTTCGACACCAAGGTGGACCTCACTCCCGCGCTGCTGGCCAGGCTGTACGAGGAGGGCCTGATCGTGGCGATCAAGGAGTTCACCGGCGATCCGCGCCGGGCGTACGAGATCGGCGAGCTGGCACCGGAGCTGGACGTGCTGATCGGCTCGGACGACGTGCTGCTCGAACTCGCCGTGGCCGGGGCGGTCGGCTGGATCGCCGGTTACCCCAACGCGCTGCCCGCCTCCAGCGTCGCGCTCTACCGCGCCGCGATCGCCGGCGACCTGGACACCGCGCTGCCCCTTTACCGGCGGCTGCATCCGCTGTTGCGCTGGGACTCCAAGGTCGAGTTCGTGCAGGCCATCAAGCTGTCCATGGACCTCGCGGGCCGCTACGGAGGCCCGTGCCGGCAGCCCAGGCAGTCGCTGACCGGCGAGCAGGCGGCTATCGTTCGGGCGGCGACCGAGAAGGCATTGGCAGAAGGGCTGCGATGAGGACCAACCGCGTTTTCCATGCCGTCGACTCCCACACCGAGGGCATGCCCACCCGCGTGATCACGGGTGGGATAGGTGTGATCCCCGGCGCGAGCATGGCCGAGCGGCGCGTCTACTTCCGCGACCACCTCGACCACATCCGCACCCTGCTGATGACCGAACCGCGCGGCCACGCGGCCATGAGCGGCGCCATCCTGCAGCCGCCCACCAGGCCGGACGCGGACTTCGGGGTGCTGTTCATCGAGGTGTCGGGGCTGCTGCCGATGTGCGGGCACGGCACCATCGGCGTGGCCACCGTGCTGGTCGAGACCGGCATGGTGGAGGTCGTCGAGCCGGTCACCACCGTGCGCCTGGAGGTGCCCGCCGGGCTCGTCGAGGTGGACGTGGCCGTCGAGGACGGGCAGGCGATGTCGGTGACGCTGCGCAACGTGCCCTCCTACTGCGACCGGCTCGACGCCGCGGTGACCGTGCCGGGCTTCGGGGAGATCCCGTACGACCTCGCGTACGGCGGCAACTTCTACGCCATCGTGGACCTCGACTCCTACGGCCTGCCCTTCGACCGCAAGGCCAAGAACGAGATCATCGCCGCCGGCCTGGCCACCATGGAGGCGATCAACGCCGCCGACGAGCCCGTGCACCGCGAGGACGACCTCATCCGGGGTTGCCACCACGTCTACTTCGCCGCCCCCGGCTCCGACGCCCACCACTCGCGGCACGCCATGGCCATCTATCCGGGCTGGTTCGACCGCTCGCCGTGTGGCACCGGCACCAGCGCCCGCATGGCGCAGCTGCACGCCCGGGGCGAGTTGCCGCTCGGGCGGGACTTCGTCAACGAGTCGTTCATCGGAACCCGGTTCATCGGCCGGCTCCTGGAGGAGACCACCGTGGGCGGCGCGCCCGCGGTCCTCCCGTCGATCACCGGCCGGGCCTGGGTCACCGGCACCGCCCAATACTTCCTCGACCCGCGCGACCCGTTCCCGGCGGGGTTCGAGCTGTGAGCGAGCGTAGCGAGTGAACCGATCAACGCAGCATCTTGATCATGGTTTCGGCGAAGCCGGGACCATGATCACGACCGTCGACTACCACACGGGCGGGGAGCCGTTCCGGATCGTGACCGGCGGCGTGCCCGAGATCCCCGGCGCCGACGTGCCCGAGCGCCGCGTCAACGCCATCGCCCGCCTCGACGACGTGCGGCGGCTGCTCTGCCACGAGCCGCGCGGGCACGCCGACATGTACGGCTGCTTCCTGGTCCCGCCGAACGACCCCGGCGCGCACCTCGGGGCGCTGTTCTGGCACAAGGACGGCTTCTCCACCGCCTGCGGCCACGGCACCATCGCACTGGGTGCCTACGCGGCGCACGAAGGACTGGTCGAGGCCGACCCCGACGGCGAGACGGACGTGGTCGTCGACGTCCCCTCCGGGCGGGTCACCGCGCGGGTGCGCAGCTCCGGCGGGCGGGTGCAGGCGGTGACGTTCGTGAACGTCCCGTCCTACGTGATCGCGCGGGACGTGGCCGCCGCCGGGGTAAAGGTCGATATTTCGTACGGTGGTGCGATCTATGCGTCGATGTCGGCCGGGGCCTTGGGGCTGTCGGTGGAGCCCGCGCAGCTCGGCGCGCTCATCGAGCACGCCCGCCGGATCAAGGCGGACCTGGCCGATCATCCCGCCTCCAGGCACCCTGCCGACGACCGGCTGTCCGGCGTCTACGGGGTGATCTTCTACGACGAGCTGCCGGACGTGGACGGTGTGGCGCACCAGCGCAACGTCACGGTGTTCGCCGACGGGGAGGTGGACCGCTCGCCCTGCGGGTCCGGCACGGCGGCCAGGCTGGCCCTGCTGTACGACTCCGGCCTGCGACGGCCGCTGATCCACCGCAGCATCGTCGGCAGCACCTTCCGCGCCCGGGTGGCGGAGGTGGCGGCGGAGGGTGTCGTGCCGGAGATCGAAGGCATGGCCTACCGCACCGGGAGGCATGCCTTCGAGCTCGATCCCGAGGATCCGATGGGGACGGGGTTCACGCTGCGATGACCGGGTTGCCGTATCTCGACGCGGGCACTCTGGAGCGGCTGGTGCCGGTCGGGCGGGCCGTACAGATCCTGGAGGACGCCCTGCGGGGCGGGCTCGATCCGGAGGCGACGCCGCAGCGGCCGGTCGTGGACGTGCCCGCCGGTCAGCTCCTGCTGATGCCCGCCGCCACGACTCGGTACGCAGGGGTGAAGGCGGTCAGCATCGCGCCCGGCAACCCCGAGCGCGGGTTGCCCCGGATCCAGGGGACGTACCTGCTGTTCGACGGGGACACGCTGACGCCGCTGGCCGCCCTGGACGGGATCGCGCTCACCTCTCTGCGCACGCCCGCAGTCTCGGCGCTGGCCGTCCGGCACCTGGCCGACGAAGGGGCGCGGCGGCTGGTGGTGTTCGGCAGCGGGCCGCAGGCGTGGGGGCACGTGCTGGCGTTCATGGCGGTGCGGCCCATCGACGAGGTGACGGTCGTGGGACGCGACCTGGGCCGGGCTGAGGCGCTCGCCGACCGCTGCCGCGCGCTCGGGCTGACCGCGCGAGCCCTGATCAACGGCCCAGAAGTGGATGCGGTGGCCAGAGCGGATCTCGTCGCGTGCTGCACGACGGCCAGAGAACCGCTGTTCCCCGGTAAGCTCGCCCGCGACGGCGTCACCGTCGTCGCGGTCGGGTCGCACGAGCCCGGCGCCCGCGAGCTCGACGGCGACCTGGTCGCCCGCGCCACCGTGGTCGTCGAGGCCAGGGCGGCCGCCATGGAAGAGGCCGGGGATGTGATCATCCCGATCCGCCACGGTACGATCACCACTGGTCATCTCGCCGGTAACCTCGCCGAGCTGATCGCCGGAGGGGTGGTGACCGGTCCCGGGCCGCGCGTGTTCAAGAGCACGGGCATGGCGTGGGAGGACCTCGTGGTCGCGGCCGCCGCTTACGAGGCGTGGACCTAGGAAGGGATGGCGATGGCCGAGGACCGGCTCGACCTGCCGATGGTGGGGGAGCGGCAGAGCCTGCGCGAGCAGGTCGCGCAGGCGCTGCGCGCGGCGCTGATCACCGGTGAGATGCGCCCGGGGGTGGTCTACTCCGCGCCGGTGCTGGCGGCGCAGTTCGGCGTCTCGGCCACGCCCGTCCGCGAGGCCATGCTCGACCTGGCCAAGGAGGGCCTGGTCGAGGCGGTGCGCAACAAGGGCTTCAGGGTGACCGAGCTGTCCGACCGCGACCTCGACGAGCTCACCGAGATCCGCCACCTCATCGAGGTGCCCACGGTCGCCAGGCTGGCCGACACCTCGCGGGCGGAGGAGTTCGAACGTCTGCGGCCCATCGCCGAGGAGATCGTCGCCGCCAGCGAGCGCGGCGACCTGCTCGCGTACGTGGACGCCGACCTGCGCTTCCACGTCGAGCTGCTGGCCCTGTGCGGCAACGCCCACCTGGTCTCGGTGGTGCGCGACCTGCGTAACCGGGCCAGGCTCTACGGCCTGTCCCAGCTGTCCGAGCGCGGCACGCTGGGCGGCTCGGCCAGGGAGCACCTCGCCCTGCTCGACGCGCTCAAGAGCGGCGACGGCGCGGCCGTGGGGCGGATTATGGCAGAGCACATCGGCCACGTACGCGGCATCTGGGCCGAGCACTGAGGTCTGGGCCGGTCACTCGGGCTGGGGCTGGGGGTTCTCCGTTCTGAGCGCGCCGTAGCGGCGCCTGGTGAGGGCGGCCACCGCGGTCAGCGGGATCGCGGCGGCCGCGGCCAGGCCGAACAGCAGGTCGTACCGGCCCTGCTCGGCCAGCGGGCCGGCCGCCCACGAGGAGACCGCGCTGCCCACGAACAGGGCGGAGGCGAAGAACGCGATGGTGGTGCCCCTGGCCTCGGGCACCACCGAGGTGGCCCACGTCTGCAGCGAGGAGTGCAGGAACGACCAGCCGGCGCCGAGCAGCAGCGCGGTCACGGTCACCGTCGCCATGTTCACGTGCACGGTCACGATCGCGAACCCGGCGCACAGCAGCGTCCCGCCCACGGCCATCAGCACCGGCGTGGGCCAGCGCCCGGTCAGCCGCTTGACCAGCTTCGAGAACATCCACAGCCCCAGCCCGTACGCGGTGATGCCCAGGCCCGCCACGGCGGTGGCCATCCCGGCGTGTTGCAGGGCGGTGGCCAGGAACGGCATCGCGCCCAGCATGATCGCCCCTTCGGCGAACGCCAGCCCGAACACCAGCAGAGCCCACCGGTGCCCGAGCACCATCCCCAGGTACCGGACCGCTCCGGCGCCCGCGTGCCGGTCCGGCTGGGCGCGGGCCGGCTCGGGGAGCGAGCGCAACGTCAGCGCGCACACCAGGGCGCAGGCGGCGGGCACGGTGAACGCCACGCGCCAGTTCACCAGGTCGGCGAGCACGCCCCCGAGTCCCGTGGCCAGGGCCGTGCCGAGCGCGGCGGCGCCCATGAGGTCTGTCAGGGCCCGCTGGCGTACCGAGGCGTGGATGGTGTCGCCGACGTACGTGAGGCTCGTGGGGATCACGGCGCCGAAGCAGGCGCCCGTCACGATCCTGGCCACCACCAGCGCCCCCAGCGCCGGCATCAGCGCCGAGACCACTCCCGCCAGCGCGGCGCCGAACAGCGCGGCGCGCATCAGCCGTACCCGGCCGAACCGGTCGGACAGCACCCCCCACAGCGGCTGCGTCAGCCCGTAGGCCAGGTAGTAGCCGCTGGCGGCGGTGACGGAGGCCGACAGCGGGACGCCCAGATCCACCGCGATCAGCACGAGCATGGGGCTCACGGCGAAGCGGTCGAAGCTGCTGACGAACGACGACACGGACAGAGCCAACGGCGGCCCGGCGATGCTCACGGGGAGGGTGGGGGATTTCATACGTCCACGTTGGTTTTGTCGGAATAAATGATCCAGGCAGAAGTACTACCACCTTAGATGGGGACATGTCGCCCGCTATGAGTAGGCTCTGACGGCTGCCCTCGTACCCGTGAGGAGTTCCGTGACCGCCTTCGCCCTCGACGACCCCTTCGACCGCGGCTCCGGCCTGCCCAGGCCGGGAAACCTGCTGCGGACGACCGCCGACTCGATCCCGCCTTCCGGGCTCGTGCTGCTGGCGATCTTCTCGGTGCAGCTCGGGGCGGGGTTCGCCAAGGAGTTGTTCGCGACACTGCCGCCGAGCGCGGTGGTGTTCCTGCGCATCGCGGCCGGGGCGCTGATCATGGGCTCTCTCGTCAGGCCCAGGCTGAAGGGGCTGGCCTGGCGTGACTGGGCGGTGGGGCTCGGCTTCGGCGTGACGCTCGCCCTCATGAACCTGGCCTTCTACGAGGCCCTGTCACGGCTGCCGATGGGCATCGCGGTGGCGATCGAGTTCCTGGGGCCGCTGGGCGTGGCGGTGGCGGCCTCGCGGCGCAGGATCGACCTGTTGTGGGTCGGGCTGGCCGCGGCGGGCGTGGCGCTGCTCGCGCCGTGGGGACAGTCGGCGTCGGTGAGCTGGGCCGGCATCGGGTTCGCGATGGTGGCGGCGGTCGGCTGGGCCGCGTACATCCTGCTGTCGGCGGCGGCCGGGCGGCGTTTCCCCGGCACGAGCGGGTTGTCGTTCGCGATGATCGTGTCGGCCGTGGTGATCGCGCCCGTCGGGGTCGCGACGGGCGGGGGCGAGTTGCTGCAGCCGGAGTTGCTGCTGATCGGGCTGGGGGTGGGGCTGCTGTCGTCGGTGATCCCGTACTCGCTGGAGCTCCAGGCGCTGCGCCGCATGCCCAAGCACGTGTTCGGGATCCTGATGAGCGTGGAGCCCGCTGTGGCGGCGCTGATCGGGGTGTTGCTGCTGGGCGAGCTGCTGCGTGCGCAGCAGTGGGCGGCGATCATCTGCATCGTGGCCGCCAGCCTGGGCTCGACCCGGATGGCGAAACGCCGGAAATAGCCGCCGCGCGCCCGTGGGTTGGGGTCTCGGGCGCGCGGCGGGGGGCTCGGCTCTTCGGTGGGCGGGGTAAGCCGAGCCCGGTGTAGGTCAGCGGAGTGCGGGTGTCCGCTTGACCAGGCTTGATGCTCCCTCGCCGGTGAACAAGTCGCCGGCTGGCCGGTCCTCGTGCGGACCGCGGCCACGGGGCTGACAGCCGGCTGGCGTTCGCTCAGCCGGCCCGCATTGAGATTACCGCCAACGCGGAGTGCCCGATGCCCGAATATCGGAACTATCCAGCGAGAGCGGTGCAGGGGTCACTCCCAGCGGAACGTGCGCGAGACCAGGCCCAGCGACAACACCGCCCAGGCGGCGAGCACCGCCGGCGGGCCGAGCGGCAACGCGGCGCCCTCGGCCAGCACCGAGCGCAGGCCGCCGGTCAGCGCCGAGATGGGCAGCGCCTCCAGGACCGGCCGCACCCCCTCGGGGAACTTCGACAGCGGGAACACCACCCCGCCCGCCCCCAGCAGCACCAGGTAGACGAGGTTGGCGCCGGCCAGCGTCGCCTCCGCCCGCAGGGTGCCCGCCATGAGCAGTCCCAGCCCGCTGAACGCCGCCGTGCCCAGCACCACGAGCAGCGCCGCACTCAGGAACGACCCGTGCGGCCGCCACCCCAGCGCGAGCCCCACGCCCACGATGACGATCGCCTGGATGACCTCCACGGCCACCACCGCCGCCGTCTTGGCCAGCATGAGCCCGGCCCTGGACAACGGGGTCGCGCCCAGCCGCTTCAGCACGCCGTAGCGCCGCTCGAAGCCGGTTGCGATGGCCTGGCCGGTGAAGGCCGTGGACATGACGGCCAGCGCCAGCACGCCGGGCACCAGGAAGTCGACCCGCCTGCCGCCGACGTCGATCAGCGGCGCCACCGAGAAGCCGACCAGCAGCAGCACCGGGATGATCAGGGTGAGCAGGAGCTGCTCGCCGTTGCGCAACATCGCGCGCACCTCCGCGCCCGCCTGCGCCAGCACCATCCGCGGGAACGGCGCCGCACCGGGCGCCGGGGTGAAGTCCAGCACGGTGCTTCCTGAGCTCGTCATCGCAGCTCCCTGCCCGTCAGCTCGAGGAAGACGTCTTCGAGGGTGCGCCGCTCGATGCGCAGGTCGTCGGCCGTGACGCCCTCGGCCGCGCACCAGGCCGTCACTGTGGCGAGCAGCTCGGGGCCGACCTGGCCCTCGATGATGTAGTGCCCGGCGGGCGACTCCTTGGCCGCGCTCCCCGTGGGCAGCGCGTTGAGCAGCTCCTCCAGCGTCAGCCCTGGCCGGGCCCGGAACCTGAGCTGCCGCTCCGCCCCCGTCAGCGAGGCCGGGCTGCCCTCGGCCACCACCCGCCCCTTGTCGATGATCACGACGTGGTCCGCCAGCCGCTCGGCCTCGTCCATGTGGTGCGTGGTCAGCACCACCGACACGCCCGCCGCGCGCAGCTCGCCCACCAGGTCCCAGCAGGCGTGCCTGGCCTGCGGGTCGAGCCCGGCCGTCGGCTCGTCGAGGAAGACCAGCTCCGGCCGCCCGACGACGGCCGCGGCCAGCGACAGCCGCTGCTGCTGCCCACCCGACAACCGCCGGTACGGAGTGCGCGTGTGATCGGCGAGCCCGAGGCGTACCAGCAGCGCTTGGACGTCGAGCGGACGGGCGTAGAAGCGGGAGACCAGCCGCAGCCACTCGCCGCAGCGCATCGCCGGCGGCACGCCGCCCGCCTGCAACATCACCCCCACCCGCGGCCGCAGCTCGGGCACCGCGGGCGCCAGCCCCAGCACCCTGACCGTGCCCCCGTCGGCCCTGCGGAACCCCTCGCAGATCTCGACCGTGGACGTCTTGCCCGCGCCGTTGGGGCCGAGGACCGCGGTGACCGCGCGGCGCTCGGCGCGGAGCGTGAGGCCGTCGACGGCGGTCCTGCCGCCGTAGCGTTTGACCAGGTCGACGATCTCGACGGCTGGGGATTCCATGGCCACGAGTTTAGGGACTGCACGGGCCGGTCCGGGCCGCAGGTGAGGATGGCCGGATATGGACAGGTCCTGACCGGCGATGCTCTTCGATCCGCAGGGTGCGGCGGTGTCCATCATCCAGCTCCGCCAAACCGACCCGCGGGGGGCAAGCCCCCCGCGGGTCGGTTTGGCGGAGCTGGAT
>NZ_JBICRM010000044.1:0-81897 GCF_043197025.1 Nonomuraea marmarensis | reverse complement strand
TGCACTTACGAGGTGCCTTTCTGAACTGGCTGGTTGAAGCGTGAAGAACTCCAATCATCCCAGGTCAGGGGGCACCTCACTTCATTTCACGACACTCGCATCAGATTTCAAGCCGTGGATCCAGGCTCAGGCTGCCGGAAGACTAGGAGGAGCACGGGGCTCCCGCCACACGCCGGCGAATTCGGAGGCGTCAGGCGGGCGGGGTGAGGCCGTAGGCACACTCCTCGTGCTGGCGGGCCGCCAAAGAGGCCGCTGAGCGCGATGGTGCCGGACTCAGGATGTGAGCGCCTCGGCGGTCGCGATCCAGCCCTCGCGGGCGCTGGGGTAACGCGGGGCGGGACATCGGCGGGATCGCGGTCGCCAGGTTCACCACCGCATCGTGACCGGCGAACGCCGACGCCAGCGCCTCCCGGTCGAACAGCGCCACCATGGCCGGTGTCGCGCCCTGGCCGGCGAGCGTGGCCGCCTTCTCCGGCGTGCGGGCGAGCGCGGTCACCGTGTGGCCCTCCCTGAGCAACGCCGGAACCGCGTGGCCGCCGATCGCGCCCGTGCCGCCCGTGACGAACACTCGCATAGTCCGACACTACGGGCCCACCCCCGGCTTGACGGCGCCCAGGCCGCAGCGGATCTTTGCGGGTAGGGAGGTCAGGTCATGGCCGAGAACGAGCTGCTGTCCGAGCGGGTGGCCGGTGGGATCCTGCCGCGGGTGCTGACCACCTTCGACATGGTGGCGATCTTCGTGGCCATCGTGTTGTTCATCACGAACGCCGCCGTCATCCAGAGCGCGGGCCCCGCCGCCTTCGCATGGTGGATCATCGCGTTCGCGCTGTTCCTCGTCCCGTGCGCGATCGTCACCGGCCAGCTCGGCGCCATGTTCCCCGGTGAGGGGTCGATCTACCTGTGGACGACCAAGGCGTTCGGCCCGTTCTGGGGGTTCTTCGCCGGGTTCTGCGCGTGGTGGCCGGGCGTGCTGGTGATGGTGGCGACCGGCACGTTGACGATCTCGTTCCTGGGGTACGTGTTCCCCGGCGTCGGCGGGTTACCGGTGCAGGCGCAGGGCGGGCTGGTCGTGGTGATCCTCGTGCTCGCGGCGGTGCTGGCCGTGTTGCGGTTCAGGCTGACGCAGAACGTGGTGAACGTGGTCTTCCTGGCGTACGGGCTGGCGATCCTGCTCATGTTCGCGGCCGGGATCGCGCACCTGGTCAAGGGGAACCCGGCGGCCACCAACCCGTGGGACTTCGCCGCCTGGAGCCCGTCGGCCGAGCACGGGATCAACTTCGCCAACTGGAGCTTCTTCGGGCTGGCCGTGCTGGCGCTCCTGGGCGTCGAGGTGCCGCTGAACATGGGGGTGGAGATCAGGCAGGAGCGGGCCGTGACGCGTTACCTGCTGTGGGGGTCGCTGGCGGTCATGGTCGCCTACCTGGTCGCGACCTGGGGCGTGATGGTGTCGGTGCCGGCCGGGGAGGCGGCGGGGATCACGGCCGTCGCGCAGGCGGTGGGCATCGGGCTGGCGGACTGGGCGGGCAAGCTGGTGGCGCTGCTGCTGGCGGCCATGTTCTTCATCGTCACCGTCGTCTACAACTACTCCTTCGCCCGGCTGATCTTCGTGTCCGGGCTGGATCGGCGGTTGCCGAAGGCGGTCAGCCACGTGAACGCGCAGAAAGTGCCCGACGTGGCGGTCTGGATCCAGACGGTGCTGGCGGGGGTGTTCACCGTGGTGGCGTTCGTGCTGGCACCGCTCGCGGCCACCAATCCCGCGGACGCGCAGACGCAGGTCTACAACGTGCTCCAGGCCGCGGTCACGGTCATCTGGTGCCTGTCGATCGTGGTGTTGTTCGTGGACGTGCTGATCATCCTGCGGCGGTATCGGGATCAGTTCGAGGCGCGGCGGCTGGCCTCGCCGGCGGTGTTCTGGGTTGCCTCGATCGTCGGCGCGCTGGCCTCGCTGGTGGGGGTCGTTGCCACGCTGTCCGGGTCGTGGACGCCGTTGATCTCGAACGACGCGGGCTCGGTCACGGTGTTCGGGGCCGAGATCGCGTACGGGACCTGGTTCTGGCTGGTCGGCGGGATCGCGCTGGCGTCACTGGTGGTGGGCGCCCTGCTCTACCTCGTCGGCCTGGGCACCAGCCGCTCGACGTGAGACCGTGAAAGCGCCTTTGCGGGTGCCCAGCTCGACCAGGTCCGTCTCCACCGCGGACAGCGGATCGTCCAGGGGGATCCGGAACGTGCGGATCTGGCTCGGCCCGAAGTCCGCAGTGAGCCTGATCCCGGCCAGCGGGAGGTCGAGCGTGGCGACGGCGGCCCGGCCGGTCGTCTCCACGGCCCGGACCACCAGGTCGCGCGGGGCGTCCTCGTGGCACTTCACCGCGGTCACCATGACCTGGCCGCCTCGGTCGTCCAGGTAACTGCGCGCCGCCGGGAGCGGGCCGTCGTGGAAGCTCTCCAGCATCGCGCGTACCGGAGAGCCGAGCAGGGCCGCCCGCCGGGTGAGCCCGGCGGCGCGCCAGTCGCCCGCGTGCGGCACCAGCAGGTACGTGAACCGCTGCACCCCCTGGTCCTGGTACGAGTAGTAGCCGTCGGGATCCAGCAGCCGCGGGTCGTGCCAGGCGTAGACGGGGCTGCGCACGGCGGTGATCCCGATGCTGGGGCCCTGTGGTGAGACGTCGTAGCCGTGCTTGGCGTTGTTCACGACGGCGAGCCCTGCGCCAGCGCCGGAGAGGTCCACCCACGACTGCGCGGGCTCTTCGGCCCCGTCGAGCGGCCTGGTCAGATGGCCGAACGGGATCTCGTACGTGGCCACCGGGCTCTCCAGCGCGACCGGGAAGCGCAGCTTCATCAGGTGAGCCTGCTCCCGCCAGTCGAGCGTGACCCGCACCTCCACCGCGTCGTCCCCGGCGCCCAGGATGAACTCCTCGGCCATCGTCGAGCGGCCCCACTCGCGTTCGACGCGGATGCGGGCGCGCAGCGGGCCGTGCTCGCGCAGGACGATGCCGGTCGTGGTCATCGCCTCGCCGGGCCAGGCGTAGGACACGACGCGGTGTCCCCAGGTGTCGGTCGGGTCCTCGCAGATCTGCGTGTGCTCGCCGGCCGCCCCGGCCACCAGGTCCACGCCGGTGCGCTTGTCGAGCAGGCTCTTCAGCCAGCCGGTCGCCGGGTCGAGCTCCAGGCGGAGGAACTCGTTCTCGATGTGGTGCTCGGACGCGGACAACGTACTCGTGTGCGCCGGGGAACCCGGGCGCAGCCGGTACAGGCGGTAGCCCAGCGCGGGCAGCTCCGCCTGGAACACGGTGGCGCCGCGCCCCTTGTCGTCCGTGGTGGCGACCGCCTGGATGCGCTGGCAGGGCACCTCGCCGCCGTCCGCGTCCACGACGTGCACGCCGGTGGGCGCGAGGCCGTACTGCATCTCGACCCGGGTCGTGACGGGCCACGGATGCGGGTTGAAGACCAGCACCGGCTGGGTGCCGGGCTCCTCCGGCACGTGGACGTCGCGGGCGATCACGTTGTGCGCCCTGGTGATGATCCGCTTGGAGATCGCCACGGCCTCGCCGAGCTGATCGCGGGCGTCGTCGTAGGCGGGTTCGATGGCCGAGCCGGGCAGCACGTCGTGGAACTGGTTGAACAGCACCTGCTTCCAGGCCCGCGCCAGCTCCACGCGGGCGTCGTGGCCGGCGATCGCGGCCCACCGCTCGGCCGACAAGACCGCCGCCTGCGCCCTGCGCTGCCATGCCTTGATGCCCGAGTGCGCGGAGTAGCAGCCGGCCGCGTGGTGCTGCAGGTCCTCGCGCCACACCGGCAGCTCGGCCAGGCCCCGCTCGCCCAGCCGCTTGACGATCTCGTCGAAGTAGCGGCGCGGCGACGACATCGTCAGCTCCCCGAACGTGCCCATCCGGTCGTAGCGGTGGATGGACTCGATGTTGGCCCTGGTGGGGCCGCCGCCGTGGTTGCCCACGCCGTAGAAGATCATGAGGTCGCCGAGCGAGCGGTCGAGCTGGCCGAGCGCCTTCTCCGTCTGGCCCGCGACCTCGCCGGGCGGGCTGCCGTACTCGAACGGGATCCGGTACGCCAGCACCCGGCTCCCATCGGGTGACTCCCACCAGAACATCGTGCCGGGCAGCTCGCTCTCGTGCGGTCCCGGCCGCAGGAAGCAGTAGGAGTCCATGCCCTGGCCGCGCAGGATCGCGGGCAACATGGCGTGGTGGCCGAACGGGTCGACGTTCATGCCGACCGTGGCCGTGACCCCGAACTTCTCCTTCAGGTAACGCTGCCCGTACAGGCCCTGGCGGACGAACGACTCCCCCGACGGCATGTTGCAATCGGGCTCCACCCACCAGCCACCCGCCATGACCCAGCGGCCCTCGGCCACCTTCTCCTGAATCCTGGCGAACAACTCCGGGTCCGACTCCTCCACCCACGACAGCAGGACGACCTGGTCGCAGGTGAAGACGAAGTCCGGGTACTCGTCCATGCGGTGGATCGCCGACCAGAACGTCGCCCGCGCCTCCTGGTAGCCCTCCTGCCACGGCCACAACCACACCGGGTCGAGGTGCGCGTTCCCGATCAGGTGCAGGGTGCGGTCGGGGGTGGCCGCCGGTCGCGGGGCGCGCGGGAGCCCGTACGGCTGCGCGCCCGAAGGGGCGTTGGACATGGGGGCGGGACGCCTGGTCATGCGGCCGCCCAAGCCTGTGACATCGTTCCCACGGGAGGGATCCTACCCTCGGGGTCAAAGTGGGAGATGTCAGAGCATCGGGGGCGGTGCGGTGGACTCTCGGGGCAGGAGTCGCACGCCGAGCACGGTGGTGACGGAGTCGGCTTCGGGCATCTCGAGCCGCGCGTGCAGCCTGCGTACGGCGGTCGCGCCCAGGTTGAACGTGTCCTGCGCGACCGCGCTGACCGTGGGCGCCACCATGCTCATCCAGGGCGCGTCGTCGAAGGCCACGAGGCTGACGTCGGCGGGCACCCGCAGCCCCAGCTCGCCGATCCCCCGCCAGACGCCTTCGGCCAGCACGTTGTTGGCGGCGAAGACGGCGGTCGGCCGGTCGGGCCGGCGCAGGATGTCGAGCGCCCTGTGCCGCGAGTCGGCGACGTCCCAGCCCGACGAGACGACCAGCTCGGGATCGACCTTGATGTCGCCCGCGTTGAGTGCCTCGACGTAGCCCTGATAGCGCTCGTAGCCGGTGGTCCAGTCGGTCTCGTCGATGAACAGCGCGATCCTGCGGTGCCCGAGCCCGACCAGGTGCGCGGTGGCCGTACGGGCGCCGACGCGATTGCCGACCACGACGCCGTCGGTCGAGCCCGCCGCGAACTGCCGGTCCACCTCGACGACCGGGACGCCGTGGGAGCCCAGGTAGGTGGACACGTCCGAGGAGTTGGGCGTCACGATCACCCCGGCCACCCGCAGCGCGACCAGCGCCTCGGCGGCCTCGTTCTCCGTCTCGGTGGACAGGCTCGTGTCGGCCAGCACCATCGTGTAGCCGCGCGCGCGGGCCTCGCTGCCGGCCCCGGCCGCCAGCTCCGCGTAGAACGGGTTGCGCAGGTCGCTCACCAGGACCCCGACGGACCTGCTCACCTGCTGCTTGAGGGTGCGGGCCATCACGTCGGGCACGTAGCCGAGCTCGGCCGCCGCGCGCAGCACGCGTTCGCGCACCTCGCTGGCCGCGTAGCCGCGCCCGGTCAGCGCCCTGGAGACGGTGGAGCGTGAGACGCCGGCGGCCTCGGCCACATCCTTGATCGTGGGGCGCCTGGAACGGCCGAGGGGTGAGCGCCGCTCTGTGGTCATCGATTCCCCTCCCCGACCACGTCGATCAGCGCCTCGGCGTGCTGCCCGAGGCGCAGATCGCCGATGGTCAAGTCGACTGCGAGGCGAACGCGGCGTCGCGGCACGACGTCAGCGCCGAGACGGAGGTGCACCTGCTCCATACCCCCTCCAGGCAGCCTCAGCGTCAGAGATCCGTTTTCCACGCTCCAGCCGGGCGGGACGACAGGCTGGATGACCGCCACGGCCTTGTCCGGCCACGGGTTGCGCACGGTCGCGGTCAGCTCGATCACACCACCCGCCGGGACGCTGGAATGGTACGGGGTCAGGCGGCACAAGACCCCGTCCGCCCCCAGGTCGAGCCGGTCCAGCGGGAGCAGATCGTGGTGCAGGGCGACGAGCTCCTCGCCGCGTTCGGTGAGCAGGTGCAGGTAGTCGTCGTCCACCCAGCGGGGCCGCCAGTGGCCGCTGACCATCAGGTCGGGGCGGATCCGCCGGTAGAGCGCGGCGCTCTTGCGGTAATCCTCAATCCTGAACCTATTCTTGTACTGAAAATTCAGGATCTCCGCGCGTTCACCCGGAATGCCCATCCCGTCCTGCTGATCACCGGTGACGAGCACCCGGTGCCCGTCCACCTCGAATTCGTACGCGGCCGCGAACAACGTGTGCCCCGGCAGGTCGTGCACCGTGATCTCGTACTCGCGCCAGCGCACCGTCTCCCCCAGCCCCAGCACCCGGTCGGCGGGGATCGGGTCGTACCACTGGCACGGCAGGTCGTGGTGGAGGGGCGCGGCCAGGATCGGCGCGATGTGGGAAGGCGCCCAGATCTCGGTGCCCTCGACGTCGCGCAGCAGCGGCATGCCCGCCACGTGGTCGTCGTGGTAGTGGGTGGGCACCGCGACCTCGATGCTCGTGACGCCGTAGTGCTCGCGCAGCGCGGGCATGGAGGCCAGCCAGGGGCGGCGGGCCTCGCGGGCGGTGCTCTGCACCAGACCGGTGGACATGTCGTAGCCGAAGTCGAAGAGCATGGCCGCGCCGGACTCCGACAGCAGGACGTAGCTGTGGGACTGGCTGCTCCTGTTCATGAGCAGGTGCGGGGTCACCTGGATGAAGGGGTTGGCCAGCAGGCCCTTCAGGTCCCAGGGGTGGGGGCGGCGGAAGTCGACGTAACGCTGCATGGACGTGGACAGCTGCGCGAGGGCGGCGGCCGGGTCCGTCATCGGCTCGCCGTGCGACGGCAGTAATACGTCGAGCTCCTCCTTCTGCAGCAGCTCACAGCTCAGGATGGCCATGGCGGGGCCCTCGTTCTCGGTGTACGACCACTGGGTGGCGGCCAGGGACCACACCTTGCCGGGGGCGTAGATCAGGTCACCGGTGAACGCCACGCCGCCCACCAGGTAGCTGACGGAGCCGGGCGTATGCCCGGGGGTGGGCAGCACGCGCACGTCCACGCCGCCGTAGCGGGCGGTGCGGTATTCGGGCACGACTCCGGTCACGGGCACGGATTCGAGCAGCGAGAACCTGTCGTCGCGCAGGTCGTAGTCGTTGCTGAGCCGGCGCCCCTCCCACATCTCGGCGGCCTTGTCGAACAGGTCGCGCTCGATCGGCGGGACGTGCACCGCGATGCCCGCCGCGACGGCCCGCGCCAGCCCCTGGGCCTGGTCGCGGTGGTGGTGCGTCATCAGGACGTCGGTGACGCGGTCGATCCCGATCTCGTCGAGCAGGTCCAGCACGCGCCCGGAACCGAAGTCGACGGCGATCCCGGTGCGCTCCCCACCCTCCTGGGCGGGAGCCGCGATGACGTAGACGTGACAGGTGTCCAGGATCCGGAAGATCCCTGGTACGACTTCGGTGACATCCCTACTCACAAACGGCGATCCTATCTGGAATCGTTCCCACAGTGGAAGCGGCGGGGCCCCACCACCACTTCGCCACCAGGTGGAGGTCCTCGCTGGTGATCGGCTCGCCCGAGTTGTCGATGGACTCCACGTAGTACAGGGCGGGCACGCCGAGCTCGGGTTGCGCCTGCGCGTAGGCGAGCCAGTCGGCCCTGCTGGGCATGGGCCACTGGTCTGTGTCGATCAGGTGGCCCGGCATGGCATGCGTGGCCACCGCATGGCGGAAGCGTAACTGGTCGACGGTCGGCACGGGGTCGCCGTGGGGGTCGAGCTCGAGCACGTCGTTGAGCCGGATCATGTCGCTGACGTCGCCGAAGGCCGGGTGCGGGGTGTGCGTGATCATCAGGGCGTCGGGTTTGACGCGTTTGGCGGCCTCGTACATGCTGGCGAGCAGCTCGTGCAGGAGGGCCGGCCCCCAAGTCGCGCCGTAGGTCTTCAGGTGTGACCCGCTGGGGAACCACTGGGTGAAGTCGATCTTGAACCCGTCGGTCCCGAGGTCACCGAGCAGCCGTTCCATGATCGCCTGGATCCTGCGCCGGTAGGCCGGGTTCGACGGGTCGGCGGCCACGGCGCGCCCGCCCGCGTCGGTCACGCACTCCTCGGCGGGCAGCCCGCCGGGCGACCACGCCCGCCACCACAGCAGCACGTGCTGCCCGCGCGCGTGCCTGGCGGCGATCCACTCACGCAGCGATGGCCATTTGCCCGGATCGGGCTCCAGGTTGCCGTAGGTGAGCTGCCACCGGTCGTCGATGACGATGGTCCCCGGTACGATGCCGTGCTCCTCCAGCCTGTCCAACCACTCGTCGTAGAGCTCCTGCCGGGACAACTCCGCCGGGGAGACGCCGCCGGCCCGCGCGCACTGCGCTCCCCAGCCGCAGAAGATCGGCTCGCTCCACCAGGCCTGCCGCTCGCGAACAGGCCCAGAAGGCGCCAGACCGTGCGCCACCAGGTCCGCCCGGTGGTGCGCGATCGCCTCCCACGGGGACGCCGCGGCGCGGAACACGACGGCCGGCGACGTCCACGCACCCCGCACCTCCGTGTGGCACTCGTAGTCGAAGCGCAGCAGCGCGCCGCCGTCCAGCGGCTCGTACCCGAGCTCGGTGAAGGTCAGGTCCGCGATCCCGGCGCGTACCGAGGCCCCGAGCCAGGGGCCGCCGGGCACGGCGGTCGCGCCGTCCGGCTCCTCCTTGCAGAAGGCCAGCACCAGCGGCGGCGGCGAGAAGACCGCGTGCAGCCGTCCCGGCGAGGCGTCGCCGATCACGGTGAGCGCGACCGGAACGGACACCGGCCGGACGACCTGCACCGGATGCGTGGGGGTGGGATTGAAGACGCCGCGCGCGTGCACGCCCGTGCGGAACGTGCCCGCCGCGCGGGTGTTGAGCACGGCCCGCCCGCCGAGCAGCGTGACGTCGCCGAGCACGCCGTCGCCCTCGACTCTCACCTCGAGCGCGAGCGTCTCGGGGGTGCAGGTGAGCCGGACCGTCTTGGCCTCCCATGCGGTGCTGCGCTGGGGGAAGTCGATGACGACCCGGTCCTCGCCCGCGACGAGCACGGGCGGCAGGGTTTGGTACGTCTCGTCCCGGCAGCCCGCGGTGTCGACCGAGGCGATCAGGCTGAGCGTCATCCAGCCTTCCAGCTCGGCGCGGGGGTCGACGCGCGAGACGGTCAGCCGGTAGTGCCCGCTGTCCAGGTGGTAGGCCTTGTCAGTGGTGGTGATCCGCATGGTCTAGCCGAATGCCTCGATCTCGAATACCTAGCAACGTGCTAGATCTGAGAACGTACCCATACCACTGAAACCCCGTCAACCACCCAGGCAAAGGGCCCGGCCTCGAAAGGCCGGGCCCTGAGGCGGAAGGTACCCGTGGGGGAGGGCACCTTCCAGGGGAGGCGCGCCGGTGGGGGGATGGCGCGCCTCCGGAGGAGAGACGTCAGTGCTCTACGGCCTTCTCCGCGCCGACGCCGGTGAGGGAACGGACCTCGATCTCGGCGTACTTGGCGGCGTTGTACTCCTTGCTGAGGATCGTGCCGAGCCAGCCGCACAGGAAGCCGAGCGGGATCGAGACGATGCCGGGGTTGCTCAGCGGGAACCAGTGGAAGTCCACACCGTGGATCAGCGCCGTCACGGCCGTGCCCGCCGGGGGCGGCGGCGCGGAGACGACGGGCGAGAAGATGACCAGGATCAGCGCCGAGCCCAGGCCGCCGTAGATGGCCGAGACCGCGCCCGTGGTGTTGAACCTCTTCCAGAACAGGCTGTAGAGGATCGCCGGCAGGTTGCCCGAGGCCGCCACGGCGAAGGCCAGGGCGACCAGGAAGGCGACGTTCTGGCCCTGGGCCAGGATGCCCAGGCCGATCGCGACGGCGCCGATGACCAGGGCGGACAGGCGGGCCACCACGACCTCCTGGCGCTCGCTGGCCGCGCCGCGCCGGAAGACGTGCGCGTACAGGTCGTGGGCGAAGCTGGAGGAGGAGGCCAGCGTCAGGCCCGCGACCACGGCCAGGATCGTGGCGAAGGCCACGGCGCCGATCAGGGCCAGCAGGATCGTGCCGCCCACCGAGCCGAAGATCTCCGCGCCGATCGCCTGGGCCAGCATCGGCGCGGCGGTGTTGCCCGCCGCGTCGCCCGCGACGATCGCCGGCTTGCCCACCAGGGCGGCGGCGCCGAAGCCGAGGACCAGCGTGAGCAGGTAGAAGACGCCGATGATGCCGATGCCCCACAGGACGGACTTGCGGGCGTCCTTGGCGGTGGGGACGGTGTAGAAGCGGATGAGGATGTGCGGCAGTCCCGCCGTGCCGAGGACCAGGGCCATGCCCAGGCTGATGAGGTCGATCTTGCCGGCCAGGCCCTGCGCGTCGGTGCCGTACTTGAGGCCGGGGATGAGGAAGTTGCCGGGGTTCGCCTTGGGGCCGCTGGTGGCGGCGGCCTGGCCGAGCAGCGCCGACAGGTTGAAGCCGAACTTGCCCAGCACCAGCAGCGTCACCAGCGCGGCGCCGGTCATCAGCAGCACGGCCTTGACGATCTGGACCCAGGTGGTGCCCTTCATGCCGCCGAACACCACGTACACGATCATCAGCGCGCCCACACCGATGATCGTCCACACCTTGCCCGCCGGGGAGGTGATGCCGAGCAGCAGGCCGACCAGCGCGCCCGCGCCCACCATCTGGGCGAGCAGGTAGAAGATGCTGACCACGATCGTGGACACGCCCGCCGCCGTACGCACCGGGCGGGGGCTCATCCGGAACGCCAGCACGTCGGCCATGGTGAACTTGCCGGAGTTCCGCATCAGCTCGGCCACCAGCAGCAGCGCGACCAGCCACGCCACCAGGAACCCGATCGAGTACAGGAACCCGTCATAGCCGGACAGCGCGATGATGCCCGCGATGCCGAGGAAGGAGGCGGCCGACATGTAGTCGCCGCCGATCGCCAAGCCGTTCTGCACGCCGGTGAACGACCGGCCGCCCGCGTAGTAGTCGGCGGCCGTCTTGGTCTGCCGGCTCGCCCAGAAGGTGATGGCAAGGGTGCCGGCGACGAAGGTGAGGAAGAGGATCATCCCCAGGGTGGTCGAGCTCACTGGGTCTTCTCCTCAACCTCGTGGCGGAGCTTGTCGGCGATGGGGTCGAGCTTCTTCTCCGCGTGCCTCGCGTACGCCCACGCGATGAGGAAGGTGGACACGAACTGGAGCAACCCGAAGACGAGCCCGACGTTGATGTCGCCGAGCAACTTGATCCCCATGAAGCCGCGTGCCCACCCGGACAGCACCACATAGAGCAGGTACCACGCGAGGAACGCCACGGTCATGGGGAATGTCCAGGCGCGGAAGCGCCGTTTCAGCTCCTGGAACTCACTACTCTCCTGCATTTGCTCATATACGGATGCGTCATGTTCTTTAGTCGTCACGAGACCTCCACTGTGATGCGGATCACGCCCAACGTAAGAGCGCAACGTACCCGGCGTGGAGATCCGTAGAGGGGTTGTTCGGCGAGCCGCTGCCGTCCAGCGCTTAGTTGGGAATGGTCTGCGGTGAAAGGTCTATTGAGCGCGACGAGCGGTCGGCTATCCCTTTCACCCCTTTACGCCCCCGGCCGTGAGTCCTTCGACGATGTAGCGGCGGATGGCGGCGAAGAGCACGAGCGTGGGCAGCACCGACACCACGGTGGCGGCGGCCATCGAGCCCCAGTCGATGTCGTACTGGGTGATGAAGGAGTTCATGGCGACCGGGATGGTCTTGGCGTCCTCGCTGTCGATAAACGTGATCGCCAGGAACAATTCATTCCAGCACTGCACAAATGCGAAGATGAACGTCGCCGCGATGCCCGGCAGCATGACCGGGATCACCACCCGCACCATGGCCACCAGCCGGGAGGCGCCGTCCACCTGCGCCGCCTCCTCCAGCGCCACCGGCACCCGCTCGTAGAAGCCACGCATGATGATCGTGGCGAACGGCACCAGCATCGCCACGTACACCAGCATCAGCCCGGCCAGCCGGTTGAGCAGGTCGAGGTCGGACATCAGCAGGTAGAGCGGCCCGAGCGCGATGAACAGCGGGATCATCTGGGTGACCAGGAACGCCAGCATCAGCGCTCCCCGTCCGGGGAAGGCGAACCGGGCGAGCGTGTACCCGCCGAGCACGCCGATCGCGGTCACCGCCCCGGCCGCGACGAGGGAGACGAGGAGGCTGTTCAGCAGGTACGCGCCGAAGTCGGCGAAGGAGAACAACTCGGCGTAGTGCTCGAACGTCACGTTGCCCGGCCAGTATCTGAGCGGCATCGAGAAGATCTCGGCCTTGGGCTTGAGCGAGGTGACGACGATCCAGTAGAGGGGGAACAGGGTGATCAGCAGCCAGGCGGCCAGCACGACGACCTTGGCCGCGGTCGCGAGGCGTCTCATCGGGCCTTCTCGAATCGGGTGGCGTTCAGGTAGAAGACGCTGAAGGAGAGCAGGAGGCCGAGGATGAGCAGGCCGACGGCGCCCGCCCGGCCGTAGTCGCCGCCGATGACCTGCTGGATGAGGAAGGTCGTGATGATGTCGGTGCCGCCGGCCGGGCCGCCGCCGGTCATCGAATAGATGAGATCCGGAAAATTCAGGATCCAGATGATCCGCAGCAACACGATCAGGGCCAGCGTGGGCCGGATGTGCGGCAACGTCACGTGCCAGAACTGCCGCAACCGCGAGGCCCCGTCCACGGCCGCCGCCTCGTACAGCTCGCGCGGCACGGACTGCAGCGCGGCCATGATCATGATGGCGAAGAACGTCACGCCGTACCAGATGTTGGCCACGATCACCGAGGTCATCGCCCACCCGGGCGTGGCCAGGAAACCGATGCGCTGGTCGATGATCCCCGTCTTGAGCAGCAGGTCGTTGATCACCCCGAACTGCCCGTTGAACATCCACCGCCACAACAACCCGATCAGGAACCCCGACATGGCCCAGGGAAAGAACACCCACGCCTGGTAGAGCCCTCTGCCGCGGAAGTGCCTGCGCAGCAGCAGCGCCAGCCCGAAGCCCAGGAAGAACTGGAAGACCAGCGACACGACCACCCACGTGCCGGTGTTGCGGAGCGCCGTCCAGAACCGATCCTCGCCTAACACGGCCCGGAAGTTCTCCAGGCCGACGAAAGGCGTGGCGGTGATGTCGAACAGGTTGTAGCGCTGGAAGGCGATCACCGCGCCGCGGATCATCGGGTAGTACGTGAACAGCGCCACGAACACCACGCCGGGCAGCAGGCACAAGGCGATGAACCGGGCCCGGCGAACGGTGAAGGTGCGGTTCACGACACCTTCTTCGCCTGGTCCGTCCAGAACGCGTCCCACGACTTGAGCACCTCGGCCGTGGTCTTCTTGCCGGTGATCAGGGCCTGGACGTCACGGTCGGAGTCGACGATGAACTGGCTCCAGCCCGGGTAGTCCACCGGCCTGATCGTGATCACCTGCTTGGGGTCCTGCTGGGCTTGCAGGTACGCCTGCCACGCCCCCTGCGAGAACTGCGGGTCGTTCTGGGCCTGCTTTGAGATCGGGATGAGCGAGTTGCCCTTGGCGAAGGCGATGCTCTGCTTGGCCTCCGACAGGAACTGCACCAGCTTGACCGCCTCCTTCGGGTGCTTGGTGAAGGAGGTCGCGCCCCAGCCGGCGTAGCCGACGGGCTGGAAGGCGTACCCGGACGGGCCCTTGGGGATGGGAGCCGTCGACCAGGCCGTGACGCCGCTCTCCTCGACCGTCTTGATCACTTCGGGGTCCTGGATGAGCATGCCGGTGACGCCCGAGGTGAAGCCCTGCACCATCTCCGGGTAGCCCCAGGACACGGAGTCGGGCGGCGACGCCTCCTTGAAGATCTTGACGTAGAGGTCCATGGCCTGGGCGGCCTCAGGGGTCGAGAAGATCGTGCGCTTGTCCTTCAGATAGAAGGATTTTTCGGGATTAAGCGCCTCGCCGTTGTACGCGCTGATCATCATCACCGCGTAGTCGGCGCCGCCCTTGCCGCCCCTGAACGAGTAGCCGAACCGGTCGCCCGAGGTCATCTTCTTGCCCGCCTCGTAGAGCTCCTGCCAGGTGGCCGGGGGCTTGGCCATCCCCCAGTCCGTACGGTAGAAGATCGTGCGCTGGTAGAACCCGTACGGGATCAGGTACGCCTTGCCCCCGACCTCCACCGCCTTCTTCTGGGCCAGCTCGGTGAGGTCGGCCCAGCCCGGCCAGTCCTGGGTGGGCAGTTCGGCCAGCCAGCCGTTGTTGGAGAAGGACTTGGCCGTGTGGTCGCGTACTTCCAGCACGTCCAGGTCCTTCTTGGTCTGCAGGATCTGGGTGATCTTCTGGTCGGCGCTGTCGAGGGGCGGGGAGATCAGCTCGACCTGGACGCCCGGGTTCGCCTTTTCGAAGTCGGCTATCAGGGACTTGATGAGCTTCGTACGTTCGGGACTGGTCAGACTTTCGATCATGCGCAGCCGTACCTCTCCCGAGGAGGACGAGCCGGACCCGCATCCCGCGAGCACCAGCGTGGCGACGGCCGTGACCGCCAGGAGGGGCTTTTTCATGGGGAGCCTCCAGCGTGTTAGACAGCGCTGTCAGTCACGCTAGGCGACCGACCCCCTCCAGCGCTAGACCGAGATCCTTGATCAGGGCGTCGGCGGGCTCCAGGCCGACCGAGAGGCGTACGAGGCCGACCGGGATGCCCATGGTGGCCCGCACGCTCTCCTCGGTGGACAGGGCGGGCGCGTTCACCAAACTCTCGAACCCACCCCAAGACACACCAATCCTGAAATGTCGCAATTTATCGAGAAACATCCCCACCTCCTCCCGCGACTCCGTGTCCAGCACGATGCTGAACAGGCTCGCGAACCCCGACATCTGCCGCAACGCGATGGCGTGCCCGGGATGGGACGGCAACCCCGGATGGTTCACCGCCCGCACGGCCGGATGCTCGTGCAGGAAGGACGCCACCGCCAGGCCCCGCTCCTGGTGGGCCGCCATCCGCACGGGCAACGTCCGCAGCCCCTTGATCACCTTGGCCGCGTCGTGCGGCGACATGGCGGCGCCGTAGAGCTGGTACTCGGTCAGCGCCAGCGGCCTGATCAGCTCCGACGACCCGACGACCACGCCGCCGACGAGATCGCTGTGCCCGCCCACGTACTTCGACAGGGAGTGGATGACCAGATCGACGCCCATGGTCAGCGGCTTCTGGAAGATCGGCGTGGACCAGGTGTTGTCCATCACGCTCACCAGCCCCCGCTCCCGCGCCCACCCGGCCACCCCGGCGATGTCGACCACGGCGTAGGCCATGTACGAAGGCGACTCGAAGTAGAGTAGGCGGGTGCTCGCCCTGATAGCGCTGTCACATCCCGCGAGGTCGTCGACGTGCGTATGCGTGACCCCGAACTTCTCCAGGTAACGCAGGAACTGAGTGGTCGGCCCGTAGACGGCGCCCAGCACCAGCACGTGGTCCCCGGCCGACACGAGCGAGGAGATGGTCGCCGAGATGGCTCCCATCCCCGACCCGAAGCACTTGGCCCGTTCCCCCCGCTCCAGCGCGGCCAGCTTACGCTGGGCGAGATCAACCGTCGGGTTGGTCCCCCGCCAGTAGACGTACCGCTCGTCCTCGTTCCTGATCGCCTCGCCCAGCTCCTGCGCCGTCTCGAACGTGAACAGCGAGTTCTCGAACACCGGCGGGTTAACCGCACCCAGCATCCAGGGCTCGTCCTCGCCCAAACGGCCACAAATCCATTCGTCATCCATGGGGGCAAAGTATGACAGCGAGGGATCTGGGCGACCGAGCCGCCTCACTGAACCCGCGCAAGCCGACCATGGCCGACGTGGCCAGGCACGCGGGCGTGAGCCTGAAGACCGTCTCCCGGGTCGTCAACCAGGAGCCGCACGTCAGGGCCTCGTTGCAGGAGCGGGTGCAGGCGGCCATCAGCGCGCTCGGCTACCGCCGCAACGAGGCCGCCGCCCGCCTGGCCAGGGGCGCGACCATGCTGACGCTCGGCCTGGTGATGGAGAACATCTCCAACGAGTTCTACGCGCGCCTGGCCGCCGCCGTCGAGGCCGCGGCGGCCGGCCACGAGGCGCTGGTGGTGTTCGGCTCGTACGAGGAGAGCCCCGACAAGGAACGCATGCTGATCGAGTCCATGTACGCGCGGGGCGTCGACTGCCTGATCGTCGTCCCCTCGGCGGCCGACCACGCCTGGCTGGCCGAGCACCCCGGCCTCACCACGGTCTTCGTGGACCGCGTGCCCCCGGGGCTGGCGGCGGCGGACGTGGTGCTGCTGGACGACGTGTGGGGCGGCCGGGCGGCGACCGAGCACCTGCTCGCCCGCGGCCACCGCAGGATCGCGCTGATCTCCGACGACGACGGGCTGAGCTCGGTGCACGACCGCGCGTCCGGCTACCGTAGGGCGCTGCGCGAGGCGGGCGTGGCGGCCGACGACTCCCTGGTGGTGCGGGGGATGTTCGATCCGTGGCGGGTGTCGCACGAGGTCACCGCGCTCCTGGACCTGCCGGACCCGCCGACGGCCTTCTTCGCCACGAACAACCGGGCCGCGATCGGCATCCTGCACGCGCTGCGCGAGCGTCCCGAGCGGCCGGCGTACGTGGGGTTCGACGACTTCGCGCTGGCGGACGTGTTCAACCCGGGGGTGACGGTGGTCCGCTACGACGTGGCCCGCCTGGCCCGCACCGCGGTGGACCTCCTGCTGCACCCCTCACCGACACCGCGCCGGGTGGAGGTGCCGGTCGAGCTGGTGGCGAGAGGCTCGGGCGAGCTCCCGCCACCGTGAGTCCTCAGGATCCCCAGGGCCCGGTGCTTCCCATGGACGACCTGATCGCCACGTACGAACGGGTCATGCGCGGCTGACACGCCCCGCCGAGCGTGTTACGCCGATGGCGCAGGCCGGGTCTGAACACCTTCTTCCACGGGCTTGAACTCCGCGGCGGCAATCACCAGCAGGCCCCAGGCGATGACCAGCCAGCCGCCGAGGGCGCCCACGCTGGCGGGAAACTCTGGGTAGGCGACGCAGCTGCCGCCGAACAGCAGCGCCCCCAGCCCGGCCAACGATGTGGGGAGCCGCCCGTAGTCGGGAACGAGGGCCGCCTGCAGCACGAGCGCGACCAGGGCGAGCGCCATCGTCGCCATGATCGGCCAGTGATGCAGGCCGTTGCTCTCCGCATCGGAGGGCGGAAGCGACGCCCTGGCCGCAGCGGCCATGTCCCACGCGTACAGGCAGGCAGGCTCCGCACCCACCAAGGCCAGCCCGGCAAGCACGGGACGCACCCGCCTCTCGCGGGGCGCGGGACGCCACAGCAGAACGACGGCCACCACCAGCACGGCGACGACCACGGCGTATCCGGGGGCAAGGCTCGCCGCCGCCGAGAACGCCATGGCCACCGTGATCACCAGAATGTGCCGGACGGCGAGCGGACGGCGGAGCGCGGCCAGCAGAGGCACGGGCAGCAGCACGCAGAAGACGATCCCCCACCCCATGTCCAGCACCTTCGCCGGAGTGTCACCGGGATCGAGCGGCGTCACCGCAGTGACCAGATCGATCAGGCCGAAATTGAACAGCGCGAACAGCAGTGCGAGGAAGACGGCGAACACCCGGCGAACCCAGGTAGCGGCGATGAGGGCCTCCCTTCACGGCGTGGCCCCGCCAGTCTGATCACCGGTCATCCGCTTGGCTAGACCCTCGCCATGCATTCGGGCTGCACCTGCCGAGCGACCAGCTCTGGTCCAACCTCTTTCATGAACGCGCCACCGGGGCAGACGATCAGCGGATCGACCGCGCGCATGTAGCTGGTCCGCGCGATAAAGGCGAAGTTGGAAACCGGCAGGGGTTCGTCTCGGTAGAGTCATCCTGTGTCCCGCTTGGAAGCCGAACTCGCCCTCGTTCTTCGCAACAGGCCGGAGCTGGCCGCCGCCCCCTCGCTCGACCTGCTCGAACGCATGCTGGCGGCCCCGGACCTGGCCATCCCCGCCCTGCTCGGCCTCGACGCCGACTGTCACCTGGTCAGCCAGGCGCTGCAGACCCTGGGTGGCAAGGCGAGCCGCGCGGAGCTGGCCGAGTTGCTGCACGACCCCAAGGGACGGCTCGACGAGACGGTCGGCACCCTCGCCGCGTGGGGACTGGTGACGCTCGACGGGGACACGGTCGCGTCGCCGCACCAGCCGGGCCTGTGGGCCAATCCGTTCGGGCTGGGCCGGCCCCTGCGGGAGCTCGCCCAGCAGCTGACCGCCGACGTGTTGAAGTCCATGGTCAGGGCACTGGGCGGCAAGCCGCAGGCCCGCAAGTCGGACATTCTCGTGCAGGCCGAGAAGCTCCTGCGCGACCCCGGCGCCGTCCGGGAGCGAGCGGTCGCGCTGCCGCGGAAGGCACTCACGCTGCTGGAATCGATGGCGGGCGGGCAACCGGTCTTCCAGCAGGAGGTCTGGTACGGCTCAGGCAACACGAACCGTCCGATCGACCAACTGACCAAGGCCGGGTTCGTGGTCCGCGACGGCTGGCAGTACGAGATGCCCAGGGAGGTCGCGCTGGCGCTGCGCGGCGACGGCTGGAAGCCGGAGCTGACCGGGCAGCCGGACGTGCCCGGCGTCTCCCGGCGGGCGGCCGACGGGGTCGCCGCGGCGCTGGCCGCCGTCGACCGGGTCGAGGCGCTGATCGAGCTGGCCGGGGCGGAGTCCGTCACCGAGCTGAAGGCGGGCGGCGTCGGCGCGCGGGAGCTCAAGCGGGTGGCCAAGGCGCTCGGCGTTCCCGAGCAGGCGGCCGTCCTCTGGCTCGACGTCGCGTTCGGCGCCGACCTGATCGCGTCCGAGCTGGGCGAGAGGCTGGTCAGCACCACCATGGCCGACGACTGGCTGGCCCGGACGCCGGCCGCCCGGTGGCAGGCCCTGATGGAGAGCTGGCGCGCGCTGCCACAGGCGGCCACGTTCCGGGTCGCGGGTTGCTGCGCGGAGCACATGACGCCGCTGGCGCCGCCGTACCAGTTCAACTGCGTGGCGGGCGACATCCGGCGGGCCACCTTAGAGGTGCTCCAGACGCTGCCCGCCGGGCTGGGGTCCGATGCCGACGGGCTGCGGCCGGCCGTCGACTGGCGGACCCGGGCGACCCGTGAATATCCGCCGGCGGCCGGCGAATTCATCGCCGCCGCCCTGCGTGAGGGCGAGCTGCTCGGGATGGTCCAGGACGGCGCGCTGACCGCGCTCGGCCGGGCCCAGCTCGACGGCGGCGAGGTGGCCGAGCAGTTCCCCACGCCGTCGCGGACGGTCACCCTGCAGAACGATCTGACCGCGATCGTGACCGGGGTGCCGGCCCCGGAGCTGGCCGCGTTCCTGAACGAGTGCGCCGAGCTGGAATCCCGCGACCGGGCCAGCACGTGGCGCTTGTCGGAGAAGAGCGTGCGCCGGGCGCTGGACTCGGGTGCGACGGCCGAGAGCCTGCTCGGCGAGCTGGAGCGCTTCTCCGCCAAGGCCGTGCCCCAGCCGCTGCGCTACCTCGTCACGGATGTGGCCCGCAGGCACGGCGCCATCCGCGTCACCACCGCGGTGTCGGTGGTGACCTCGGACGACCCCGCGCTGATCATCGAGCTGTGCGGGACGAAGGCGCTGCGCAAGCTGGCCCTGCGCGCGGTCGCGCCGACGGTCGCGCTCAGCGCCCTGCCTCCCGACGAGACCCTGCGCCTGCTGCGGCAGGCGGGCCACGCGCCCGTGAGCGTGGCGGCCGACGGGACGGTCAGGGCGGAGCGTCCCCAGCGGCGGCGCCTGCCCGTCGAGTCCGACCGCGACGAAGATCTCGACGCCGAGGCCGCGGCCAGGGCGATCCTCGACGCCACGGATACACCCGCGCCCGGCTCGGCCGGCGAGACGCTCCGGCTGGCCGCCGTGACGGGCGAGCCGGTCGTCATCGTCTGGCAGCGGCGCGAGCACTACATGGAGGACGTGAAGATCGTCCGCGGCTCCGTGACCGGCTACTGCCACGACTGCGACCGCAGCCACAACTTCCAGCAGGCCAAAATCGACGAGGCGCACCTCGTCTAGGACGATCGAGGTCGCCAGTCGCCCCGGTCGAGGTCGAGGTTCTCGGGGGTGTGCAGCCTGACCATGGTCCTGGCGACCCCGGCCGGCACCCGGTGCGGGGTCAGGAACGACACCGACACCATCACCGCGAACGCGATCGGCACCGTCCACGCCGCCGGCTGGGCCAGCAGCGCCCCCGCCAGCCCGTCGTACGGGCCGCCGGTGATCGTGACGAGCACGGCGGCGCAGGCCAGCCCCCCGCCCACGAACAACCCGGCCAACGCCCCGGTGGTGGACAGGCGGCGCCACCAGATGCCCAGCACGAGCAGCGGGCAGAACGACGAGGCCGCCACCGCGAACGCCAGCCCCACCACGTCCGCCACCGGCAGCGCCCGCGCCCACAACGCCAGCGCCAGCGGCACCGCCACCGCCATCAGCGTGGCGATCCTGAACGACCGCACCGAGCCTTTGAGCAGGTCCTGCGCGATCACTCCGGCCACGGACACGGTCAGCCCCGAGGAGGTGGACAGGAACGCCGCGAACGCCCCCGCCGTGACCAGCGCCGTCAGCACGTCGCCCAGCGTGCCGCCGATCATCCGCGCGGGCAACGTCAGCACGACCGTGTCCGTGCGCACCAGGTCGGGCGCGTAGAGCCGGCCGAGCCACCCGTATACGGCGGGCAGCAGGTAGAACGCGCCCAGCAGCGACAACACCACCAGCGTGGTACGCCGAGCCGCCCGCCCGTCCGGATTGGTGTAGAAGCGCACGAGCACGTGCGGCAGCCCCATCGTGCCCAGGAACGTGGCCAGGATCAGCGAGTACGTCGAGTACAGCCCGTACTCCTTGCCTCCGGCCAGCGGCACCTGCCAGGTGGCCGCGTCCTGCGCGCTGACCCCGGGCGCGCCGCCGGCCTGCCACGCCATCAGCAGGAACACCACCGGCACGGCCAGCGCGGTCAGCTTGAGCCAGTACTGGAACGCCTGCACGAACGTGATCGACCGCATGCCGCCCGACAACACGTTCACCGCCACGACGACCGCGACCAGCAGCCCGCCCACCCACACGGGCGCGCCGGTGATCGTCCGCAGCACCAGTCCCGCGCTCTGGAACTGCGGCATCAGGTAGAGCCAGCCGATCAGCACGACGAGCACGCTCGCGGTGCGGCGCACGGTCATCGACTCGAGCCTGGCCTCGGCGAAGTCCGGCAGCGTGTACGCCCCGGAGCGCCGCAACGGCGCCGATACGAGCACCAGCAGCACCAGGTAGCCGCCGGTCCACCCGACGGGCAACCAGAGCATGTCCACGCCGAAGGACAGGATGAGCCCGGCGATGCCCAGGAACGAGGCCGCCGACAGGTACTCGCCGCCGATGGCCGAGGCGTTCCACAGCGGGCTGACCGTGCGCGAGGCGACGTAGAAGTCGGAGGTCGTGCGGGAGAACCTGATCCCGAACGCCCCGATGAGCACGGCCGCCACCACGACCACCACTACGGCCGTAAGGCTCATGCGCTCGGCTCCGCCGACCGCATGAGCCTGAGGGCGCTGCGTCTGATTGTTCGCTCGCTACGCTCGCTCATCGGCGTTCGACCAGCTCGGCGAAGTGGCGTTCGTTGCGTTCGGCCTGCCGTACGTAGAGCCAGGCGCCGATGACGAAGGCGGGATAGATGAGCCCGGCGAGCACCGCCCACGGGAGCGGCACGCCGAGCAGGTGCACCTCGCGCAGCTCGGGGATGAGCAGGAACAGCAGCGGCAACCCGCCGACCACGCAGGCCAGCACGGTGCACACGAACAACGCCAGCCGGAACTGGGTGCGCAGCAGGGAACGCATGTAGACCTCGCCGAGCCGGGTCTGCTCGTCGATCTCCAGGGTGGCGGGGTAACGGGGCCGGCGGGCGGCGGCGGTGCGGGGGCTCGTCACGGCCACCCGGCGCGGTGTCTCCCGCGTAACTCGTCGCTCGGGGCTCATTCCGGCCTGCCCTTCCTGGCCCTGCGCACCAGCAGGTCGCGCAGCTCGCGCGTGTGGCGGCGGCTGACCGGGAGCTCCGTGTCACCCACCCGGACCGTGCATTTGCCCGAGTCGATGTGCAACTCCTCGATGTGCTTGACCGCGACCAGATGGCTGCGATGCACCCGTACGAACCCGGCCGAGGCCCACCTCTCCTCCAGGGTGGCCAGCGGGATGCGCACCAGATGGCTGCCGGCCGCCGTGTGCAGCCGCGCGTAGTCCCCGTGCGCCTCCACGTAGATCACGTCGGCGCTGGACACGAACCGGGTCACCCCGCCCAGCTCGACCGGGATCGTGTCGGTCTCCCCCGCCTCCACGGGCACGTCGGCCGAGACCGCGACCCGCCTGATAGCCTCCGCCAGCCGTTCGGGCCGGACGGGTTTCAGCAGGTAGTCCTCCGCCTTGATCTCGAACGCGTCCACCGCGTGCTCCTCGTACGCGGTCACGAACACGACCCGCGGCGGGTTGGCGAACTGCGACAACAGCCGCCCGAGCACCACGCCGTCGAGCCCGCGCATCCGGATGTCGAGGAAGACGGCGTCGATGGGCCGGCCGTCGGCGATGGCCCGGTCGAGCAACCGCAGCGCCGCGGCCCCGTCCCTGGCGGTGGCCACCTCGCCGATGCGGGGATCGGCGCGGAGCAGGTACGACAGGTCTTCGAGGGCGGGCAGCTCGTCATCGACCGCGAGTACCCGTAGTTGTGCCATAGACAGTGATAAAACCGACAACAAAGATCGAGGTCAACGGGCGGAGACGCCTGGGTGATATTTCGGCAATCTGACGTTGACCTTTGTGCCCGCGCCGGTGGCGGTTTCGACGACGAGGCCGTACTCGTCGCCGTACACCTGGCGCAGCCGCTCGTCCACGTTCGCCAGCCCGACGCCGCCCGCGGAGGCGATGTCACCTGCGAGGATGCGGCGCAGCCTGTCGGGGTCCATGCCGAGCCCGTCGTCCTCGACGCTGATGTTGCACTCGGCGCCCGCGTCCTCGGCGATGATCGTGATGCGGCCGACGCCGTTCCGGCTTTCGAGGCCGTGCCTGACGGCGTTCTCGACCAGCGGCTGCAGACACAGGAACGGCACCGCGACCGGCAGCACCTCGGGCGCGATGCGCAACGTGACCTGGAGTTGGTCGCCGAACCTGGCCCGTTCCAGGATCAAGTAGCGGTCGATCGAGCGCAGCTCCTCGGCGAGCGTGGTGAACTCGCCGTGCCTGCGGAAGGAGTAGCGGGTGAAGTCGGCGAACTCCAGCAGCAGCTCCCTGGCCTGTTCCGGGTCGGTGCGGACGAAGGAGGCGATCGTGGTGAGCGAGTTGTAGATGAAGTGCGGCGAGATCTGCGCCCGCAGGGCCCGCACCTCAGCCTCCATGAGCAACGTTCGCGAGCGGTCCAGCTCGGCCAGCTCCAGCTGCGAGTCCACCCATCCGGCCACCTCCTGCGCGGCCCTGACCAGCCCTGCGGAGGCGGTCTGCCCGTAGGCGGCCAGCGCGCCCACGATCCGGTCGTCCGTGGTGAGGGGCACCACCACGGCGTGCCTGATCGGGCATTCGAGCAGGTCGCAGTCCATGGTCAGCACCTGGGTGCGGCCGTCCTTCAGGGTCGCCGCCGCGTGCTCGAACGCCTGGTCGGCGTGGTGCTCGCCGGCGCCGTCGTACACGAGCAGCCGCTCGCCGTCGGTGATCGCGACGGCCGCCGAGCCGAGCAGCGCGCGCAGGTGCCGCGAGGCGCGCTCGGCGCCGTCGGCGGTCAGCCCGGCCCGCAGCGGCGGTCCGGCCAGCGAGGCGGTGTGCAGGGTCTCGAACGTGGCCCGCTCCGCCGGGCTGGTGCCCAGCTCGCGACGCCCCCGCATGACCCGCCACAACACGATCGCGGGCACGCCGACGAGCACCGCGACCACGGCGACCCCCACCACGTACTCCACGCGGCCAGAGCCTAACTCATAGGGCTTTACCGATCATTTCGGCGTACGACTGGGCCTCCTCGGCGGAGTCGTACTTGGTGCGCGGCCAGAAGAAGCCCCGCAGCCCGTCTTTCTTGTGCCGCGGCACCACGTGCACGTGCAGGTGGGCCACGCTCTGGCTGACGCGGTTGTTGATGGCCACGAACGTGCCGCCGGCCTGCAGCCCTTCCTCCACCGCCCGGGCCATGGCCTGCACCCTCTCGAAGAACGGCCCGACGTCGGCGAGGTCGGCCAGCGTCTCGACGTGGACCCTGGGCACGACCAGCACGTGCCCCTTGAAGACGGGCCGCGCGTCGAGGAACGAGACCGCCACCTCGTCGGACCGCACCACGTCGGCGGGCCGCTCGCCCGCGATGATCTCGCAGAACACGTCGGCGCTCACCGGCCGGCCTTACTCGCGAAGGCCGTCCAGCTCGTCACGTTGGGCGCCGACCACTCGGCGGGCGCGTGCCGGAACCGCTCGCCCACCCGCTCCCGCAGCCGCTCGGGGACCTCGGCCACCTTGGCGCCCCGGCAGTGGTAGACCAGCCCGCCCCCGCGCTGCCCCATGGCCATCCACGGCAACCACGGCGACACCCGGCACCACGAGAACACGCCCGGCACGTCCGGCACCCCCGAGTCCAGGTCTTTGGCCGAGACGAAGAACTGGAACAGCTCCATCGCCCGGTACGTGTCACTCGCGGAGTTCTCGGGGTAGTCGGCGACCTTCAGCGGCGACGGATAGGCCAGCCGGATGTCCACGTTGAAGACCACCTGGTCGCCGAGCCGGGTCGTGGGCACGGGGTAGCCGCCGAGCCGCTGGTTGACCGGGTCGTTGAAGACGTGCTGCACCTCGACGGCGCGCCCGGTGAGGGGGTTGTCCCAGGTGCCGAGCACCTCCCTCGTCCTGGGGTCGAGGTAGAGGGCCGCCTCCCTGGTCAGGAGCTGCCAGCCGCCGTCGGACTCGACCGCCCTGGCCACGTTGAGCCCCTCGAACCCGAAGAGGTGGTGCGGCCCGTCGTCGTCCTGCCAGCCGTACACGTCGCCGGTCCAGTACGAGATCGTCTCCGCGCCGTCTGCGGACGCGCGCACCCGGATGAAGTCCATGAATCCGCAGCCTAACCCGTCATTTCGGCGGACTCACCGTGACGGCGAAGATCGCCTCGCCGGACTGCTGCCTGCTCTGCTCGTCGGACGGCGTCTTGTTCTGGCCGCACCGCCAGCAGTCACGCAGCCTGATCTCCGTCGTGCCCGGATGCTTGCTGTTGAAGACGAAATAGAGCGTGCCGCCGGCTCCGGGGGCGTCGCTCTCGCTCTCGTGCTCCTCGCTGATGAACGAGGCCACCTTCGGGTCCGGCACCTCGACCAGGTCCCAGTTGTCACCCACCGAAGGGTTGTCGGCGACGGCCAGCGAGAACCGCTGCCCGGGCCGCAGCTCGACCCGCACGGTCGTGCCCTTGGCGCCCTTGACCACGGTGCCGAAGTCGCTCACCGCCGATCCGGCGCCGCACGCCGCCACCAGCAGGGCGAGCACGGCGGCGACGCCCGTTCGACGCATCACCCAGGCAGGCTATCGGGCTTCGGCTGATGCCGGAGCACCGCGTACCCCACTCGGCGCTGCTTCTTACTTGGCCTTGTGGCGGCGCCGCACGATGCGGCGCACGACGACGGCCACCACGGCGCCCGCGGCCGCGACGAGCAGCACCGGCCGCTTCTTCGCCTTCTCGGCGGCGTGGGTCGCCGTGTCCTTGGCCACCTCAGCGGCATGGGTCGCCGTGTCCTTGGCCGCCTCGGCGGCGTGACCCGCCTTGTCCTTGGCGGTCTCCGCGGCGTGGGTCGCCCTGCCCTTGATGTCGGTCTTGGCGGCCAGCGCGCTGACGGTCTCGCCGAGCTCTCTCCGGGTTTCCTCGATGTCCTTACGCACGTCGTCCTCTTCCTCGTCCTCCTCCCTGCGCCCCCTCGTGCTCGTCACCGTCTCCTCCTCGGCCGGCCAGGTCTCCGCGGCCTCGGTTCGTTCGTCTGAGATGGGGGGTTCGGGAAGGAACGTCTCGTGTTCCCGCCGGGCTGCCTCAGCCCGCCGGGCGTTCTCCGCCGCGCCTGGTCTCGTCGGGGGGACGTTGATGGACTCGCGTTCCGTGGGCTCGCCCACGGTCGCTCTGCGAGCGCCGACGTCTCCGGCGTGCTGTTCGCTGTATCCGGGATCAGTCTCGCTCATCGTCGTGACCTCTCCTTGACCATGTCGATGTCGGCCTTGACACTCGCGATGGTCTCCGATGGGACCGGTGACCCGGCTCGTTTCACCTGGTTCTTACCGATCAGCCCGAGCAGCGCGGCAATGATGAACAGAACTCCCGCCACGATCGTGGCGGCCGCCCATCCGGGCATGACCCGAGCGAGGAGTATGACGACGGCGGCCATGAGGGCCGCTCCACCGTAGAACGCGGCCGTTCCCGCCGCGCCGAGCAGTCCGGCGCCGAACCCCGCGTGCTTGCCCTTCTCCGCGAGCTCCATCCTGGCCAGCCGGAACTCGTCCCTGACGAGCCTGGAGACCTGTTCGGAGAGGTCGTTGACGAGCTTGTGGGTGTCGTTCACGACGTTCGCCTCCTCCGCTGAGGAAGGCGACTACCCAGGAAATGGCTGTTATTACCGCTTTGCTGCCTTAAAGAGGAACCCCAAAACAGACAAAACTGGATCCTTCTGGACTTCGCACCAGTTATCCGGCTGCTTCGGCTTGCTCCACGGCGATGGCAGCTCGCACGAGGGAGCCTGCGGCTTGGGCCGCTCACACCACGATCCTGGAGGGTTCATACCTTTATCGTACAACTTCAGGTATGGCTTATATAAGCTCTTCCGCATGACTGACATGTCCGACTGGCTGACCCGCAACCACCGCGAGATCGGCCGCCGCGACGGCGCCAGGAGCATGATTCTGCGCCGCGACTACGACGCGTCCATCGAGGACGTGTGGGCCGCGTGCACGGAGCCCGACCGGCTGAGCCGCTGGTTCCTCAAGGTCGGCGGTGAATTGCGGCTAGGCGGCACGTTCGCGCTCGACGGCAACGCCCACGGCGAGATCCTCCGCTGCGAGCGCCCCCGCCTGCTCGCGATCACCTGGAAGTACGGCGACTTCCCCGACAGCCAGGTCGAGCTCCGCCTGTCCACCGGCTCCCCCGAGACCACCACGCTGGAGCTGGAGCACTTCCTGCTGCCGGACGACGGCGTGATCGGCGTGGGCACCGGCTGGGAGCTCCCGCTGTCCATCGCGCTCTCCCTCTACCTGCGCGGCGAGCTGCCCGAGGCCCCCGTGGACGACTGGTACTCGCCCGGCGAGGAGCAACTGCGCCTGGCCGGCCTAGTCGCCCGGGAATGGGTGGCCCTGGCCGAGGCCGAGGGGCTCCCGCTGCCGGCGGAGATGCCGGACTGGACCTGACACGGTCGGCTGGCGGCCCGATCTTCGGCTCATGACGGTAGCCTGCCGGGGTGCTGGTACACGGGGTCTGGACCGCAGACGGGCTCGCCTTCTGGGCGGAAAGGGGCGACAGCGACCCTCATCCGGATGAACGGCCTCAAAGGTCCCCTTCAGCCGGCCGCTCGCGCCCGGCGCCACGCCCGCACCCTTACGCCACCCCCGCGTCCGGCATCGCCGCCCTGCTCGGCCTCGAAGACCCGCCGTCGCGCACGCTGGAGCTGTTGCTTCCCGGCTCCACCAAGGAGCCGCTGCCCTCACCGGAGACCGGGCGGCTGTCGGAGGTGGCCCGGCCGCGCCTGCACCTCTGGCAGGTCCCCGCCGTCGTGCCACCCGCCCCGGCGGCGCTGCGCGCGCCGGCCGAGCACTCGGGCACGGCCACCCTGCGCCACTGGGCCGCCGTCGCCGACTTCGCCCGCGACCTGGTACGCCGAGGCCGCGTCGTCCCTCAACTCGTCCCCCCGGACGGCCCTCACGTGGCCCTCCAGCCCGACGACACGACGGCCATGTGGGCGATCCCCAAAGCCGACGCCCGCGCCGTGTGGCGGCCTGTGATGACCGGGGTCGATGCCGGATATTTCCGGGACCTGGCGCTGGCCATGCCGCCCGCGTGCCGGACCGCGAGTACCGAGCGCCCGTCGGCGGAGGTCCTGCGCGAGGCGCTCGAAGCGTTCGCCGACGCGCTCGTCCGGCAAGCACTCACCGAACCCCTGGTCTCCACCCCCCGAACCCTCCAGGAACGCTGGCTGGCCGCGCTGACCGGCGACGACCCGTCCTGCCCCGACGTCCCCGAGCTGCGCGAGGAGCTGGAGAAGTGGCAGGACTCCGTGGCGGCGGCCGAGGGCGCGACCCGCGTGTGCTTCCGCCTGCAGGAGCCGCGAGAGCCCGCCGACACCGACGACTGGCGGGTCGAGCTGGCGTTGCAGGCCGCCGACGACCCCAGCCTCTACGTCCCCGCCGCCAGAGTGTGGAACGGCGAGAAGGGCCTGCCGGGGAAGCCGGAAAGGGAGCTGCTGGCCGGGCTGGGACGGGCCGTCAGGCTGTATCCCGAGCTGGACCACGCCCTGCGCGTCCCCCAGCCGAGCGAGTTGCGGCTGGATACCCCGGGCGCGTTCGGGTTCCTGAGGCAGGCGGCGCCGCTGTTGCAGGCGGCCGGGTTCGGGGTGCAGCTGCCGCGCTGGGCCGGCCGTACGAAGCTGGGGTTGAAGCTCACCACCAGGACCAAGGCGCAGACGGCGGCCACCAGCCAGGGGTTCGGGATGCGGGACCTGGTCGACTTCCGCATCGACCTGGCCGTGGGCGACGAGACGATCAGCGAGGCGGAGCTGGCCGAGCTGGCCAGGCTCAAGGTACCGCTGGTCAGGGTGCGCGGCCAGTGGGTGGAGCTGGACGACCGGCAGCTCAAGGCGGCGCTCAGGGCCGTGGCGGGCAGCCGTACGGGTGAGAGCACGGCCGCCGACATCCTGCGGCACGTCGTTCAGGGTGACGACGAGCTGCCGCTGCTGGAGATCGACGCCGACGGCGTGCTCGGCGACCTGTTGTCCGGGCAGGCCGAGCGGCGGCTCGTACCGCTCGAGACCCCGGCGGGCCTGGACGCGAGGCTCAGGCCGTACCAGGAGCGGGGGCTGGCGTGGCTGAGCTTCCTGTCCGAGCTGGGCCTTGGCGGGGTGCTGGCGGACGACATGGGGCTGGGCAAGACGATCACCACGCTGGCCCTGCTCGTGCACGAGCAAGCGGGCACGCCCACGCTGCTGGTGTGCCCGATGTCGCTGGTGGGGAACTGGCAGCGTGAGTCGGCCAGGTTCGCGCCTGGATTGCGCGTCTACGTGCATCACGGCAGCGGGCGCGACGCCACCCGGATCCCCGAGGCCGACCTGGTCATCACCACGTACGGCACCGCGCAGCGCGATCTGGAGACGCTCAAGGGGTACGAGTGGCGCAGGGTCGTGTGCGACGAGGCCCAGGCGATCAAGAACAGCGGGACGTTGCAGGCCCAGGCCGTACGGTCGATTCCCACGGGCACCAGGCTGGCCCTGACCGGCACGCCGGTGGAGAACCACCTGGCCGAGCTCTGGTCGATCATGGAGTTCGCCAACCCGGGGCTGCTGGGATCGCGTTCGCGGTTCAGGACCAGGTTCCAGGAGCCCATCGAGGCCCAGCAGGACGAACAGGCCGCCCAGGCGCTCAAGCGGGCGACGGGACCGTTCATCCTCCGCCGCCTCAAGACCGACAAATCCATCATTTCCGATTTGCCGGAGAAGTTGGAGGTCAAGGAGTGGTGCCCGCTCACGCCCGAGCAGGCCACGCTCTACCAGGCGGTGGTGGACGACATGCTGGCCAAGATCAACGACAGCGAGGGCATCGAGCGGCGCGGCCTGGTGTTGTCCGCGATGGCCAAGCTCAAGCAGGTCTGCAACCACCCGGCCCACCTGCTCAAGGACGGCTCCCGCCTATCCGGCAGATCCGGAAAACTCACCCGTTTGGAGCAGTTGTCCGAAGAAATCCTGGAAGAAGGCGAAAAAGCCCTACTTTTCACGCAATATGCGGAATTCGGGACCATGCTGCAGCCCTACCTGGCCCAGCGGCTCGACCGCCCGGTCCTCTGGCTGCACGGCGGGCTGCCGAAGAAGACCCGCGACCGCCTGGTGGACCGGTTCCAGAGCGACGAGGAGCCGATGTTGTTCGTGTTGTCGCTCAAGGCGGCGGGTGTGGGCCTCAACCTGACGGCCGCCAACCATGTCATCCACGTGGACCGCTGGTGGAACCCGGCCGTCGAGGACCAGGCCACCGACCGCGCGTTCCGGATCGGGCAGCGCAAGAACGTACAGGTGCGCAAGCTCATCTGCGCGGGCACTCTCGAAGAACGGGTGGACCAGATGATCGAACGCAAGAAAGCCCTGGCCGAGCGCGTCGTCGGCACCGGCGAGGACTGGCTCACGGACCTGTCGACCGACGAGTTGCGCGAGGTGTTCGAGCTGACGGCCGAAGGGGTGAGCTGACATGGCGTGGTTCGACGCGGGCAAGCCGATCAGGGTCGAGGGCGGCCTTAAGGCCCGCACGCAACGTGGCACCATCGGCTCCACCTGGTGGTCCAGGCGGTTCATCGACATCCTGGAGCGCATCTGCGACAAGGGCCGCCTCTCGCGCGGGCGCGCCTACGCCCGGCAGGGCCAGGTCCTGTCGATCGACCTGTCCCCGGGTGAGGTCAGGGCCGCCGTCCAGGGCTCGCGCCGCACGCCGTACCGGATCGTGATCAGGATCGAGGCGTACGACGAGGCGCGCTGGACCACCATCGAGGAGTCGATCGCGGCGCAGGCCGTCTACCGGGCCAAGCTCCTGGCGGGCGAGATGCCGACGGAGATCGAGGAGTTGTTCGCGGCGCTGGGGATCGACCTGTTCCCGCGCGACCTGGACATGGACTGCTCGTGCCCCGACTGGGGTTTCCCCTGCAAGCACCTGTCGGCCGTGCTCTACCTGCTGGCCGAGTCGTTCGACGACGACCCGTTCCTGGTGCTGGCCTGGCGCGGTCGCACCCGCGAGCAGCTGCTCGGCTCCCTGGCGGACGACGCACCCGTAGACACCCTGCAGGTGGCGGACGTGCCGTTCGCCGACCGCCTGGCCGACTTCTACGCCCCCGGCGCCACGGCGCACCGCCCCGAGCGCCGCGCCACAACCGCCGCCCCGGACCTGCTCCTGCGCGTCTTCCCACCGCCCGGCGATCTGACCCGCACGCTCACCCCCGCCTACCGGGGGCTCGCGGACGCCTGAAGCACGCCCCGACGCCTATCCATGCGGAGCCCCGTTCGAGATCAGCGGTCCTCGAAGGAGTCGGGGACCATGACGCGCACCCCGTTCGGGACCACGCGGAGCCTGATCGGGGTGCGTAGCCGCACCTCGCCGTCCACGTCGGCGGCCATCGGCGGCTCGGTCTCCAGCAGCATCTCGCGGCCCACCACGAACGGCCCCCCTGCGAGGCTGCGCCAGCGGCCCGTCGTCGCCCTGATCAGCGTCTCGCCGAGCAGACGGAGCTTCTTGCCCGAGCCGAGCTGGTAGGCCACCAGCATGCCGTTGTCGATGCTGATGTCCCTGGCCACCTGCCAGCCGCCGTGGAAACGACCGTTGGCGATGTTGAGCTGGTGGGTGAGCAGCTCGTGGCGCTGCCCCTCGACCGTAATGTACGCGCGGAACGGCGTGTGTCCCGGCAGGATCGTCAGGGCCGTCAGCGGGTAGGCGGGGCGGCCCACGATGCGCTTGAGCCACGGCTTGACCTTGCCCGCCACCTCGACGGACACGCCGAAGCTGGCCAGGTTGGCGAACGGCTGGTCGTCCGCCATGCCGAGGTCGATGTCGGCCACCTTGCCGGTGGCGAACACCCCGATCGCCCCCGCCAGGTCGAGCGGCAGCCCCAGGCTGCGGGCGAAGTTGTTGGTGGTGCCGAGGGGCAGCACGCCGAGCGCCACGTCGCGGTGGGCGACGTGGTGCACGGCCGAGGACAGCGTGCCGTCGCCGCCGCCCACGATGAGCAGGTCGGGCTCGGTGGCCAGCGCCGTGTCGAGCAGGTCGCGCAACCGCTTGGGGTTGTAGACCGACAGCTCCGCCAGCGGCTCGAACCCGAGGTTGTGGATCTGCTCGATCACCTCGAAGTAGTGACGGCGGCCCCGGCGCGAGCGAGTGTTCACCACCACCGCCACCTTGCGATCTCTCCGGATCGCCTCGGTGTGCTCGTCTTTGGTGCGCAATTCGCTCATGGTCATCAATCGTAGGGGGCCGCCGGGGTGCCCCGACGGCCCCTTGATTTACTTCTTCGGGGGAACGACCTGGACAATGGCGCCCAGGTTGCCGGGCAGCGGGCTGACCAGCTTGAACTGCACGCCCAGCGCCTTGCCCTCGTCACCGGGGTTGCCGGTGCCGAGCACCGAGCCGGCGGCCACCTGGCCGTACAGCTCCGTGGCGGGGGTGCCGTCCGAGTGCACCACGCGGGTGCTGTACGCCTGGTCGCCCTTCGACGGCACGACCGCCGAGGCGTCGAAGTCACGGTAGGCGAGCCCGCCGTTGAGCACCTCGATGCCCGGGAACCAGGTCTTCGCGTCGGTGAACGCCGAGACGCCCTTCTGCGCGGGCAGGTCCGTGCAGTACGCGCTGAACGGCTCGTCCGCCGCCTCGATGCACTCCTTGAACGGGTACGTCTTGCCGAACCCGAACGCCGCGTTGGACGTCTGGACGCGCCCCTGCAGGTTCTTGTTCGCCGTCGGGTCCTTCGTGGCCGCGGTCCCGGTGCGGCGCAGCGGGTCGTAGTGGGAGTCCACGACCAGCAGGCTGCCCTTGGGGCCGAGGCTCGGCGGGGCTGTGATGGTGGTGCCGATGTTGTTGGTGGTGAACGTCGAGTCGCGGTACCACACCAGCAGGCCCGGCGCGTTGTACTTCAGCTTCTGCACCTTCCACGACCCCTCACGGGAGTAGTCGGTGTCGTAGGTGTACGCCAGGCCCTGGTCGAACCCGTCGAAGTTACGCCACTCCGCCAGGTAGAAGCGCGAGATCTCGCGCTCGCCGTTGTTGCGGGTCCAGCCCTGGCCGCTGGTGTTGGTGAACGTGCCGCCGATGGCCCGCCAGCCGTTGTCACCACCCTCGACGTCGTCGCTCCACACCGCGGTGCCGCCGTTGGTGAGCTGGAAGTCGTCGGCGTGCCAGCCGCGCGGGGTGAAGGCCGCGTCGGTGTTGTACGTCAGCCGCAGCTTGACCGTCTGCCCGGCGAACGGCGTCAGGTTGGCGTAGTCGTGCCGCCAGCCGTCGGTGTTACCGGTGAGCCCGTACTTCTTGTTGCCGAACGTCTTGAGGTTCTTGTTCGGGTCCGGGTAGTCGTCAGGCGTGCTGACCTCGGTGCCGGCCTCGTCGTAGACCTTCTGCTGGGCCCAGGTCTCGCCGCCGTCGGTCGAGACCTCCACGAAGCCGTAGTCCCAGTCCTGCTCGATCTCGTAGTTGTTCCACATCCAGAACTTGAGATCCGTCCCGGCGGGAACGGGCAGGTCGCGGGTGAGCGTGACGTTGGCCCATTCCTGGTCCAGGTTGGTCCACCAGGAGTTCGAGCCGCTGTGCGGGTCGATCATCTTCAGCGGCGTGGAGGCCAGGTTCACCCGGAGGCCGTCCTCGGTGAGCTTGGGCGTGCGCGAGGACTGGCCGACCGTGACGAGCCTGGAGGCGTCGCCGGGGTTGAACGTCTTCGGGTTCGCCCAGCCCAGCACCCACTTGTCCCACAGGCCCATGTGGGTCGGCATCGACTGGAAGATCGGGCCGGAGTGGGAGCCGCTGGACATCAGGTCCCAGAAGTCCACGGCCGAGCTGGCCTGGCCCGAGGTGTCGTACAGGTCGGGCAGGCCCAGGTCGTGGCCGTACTCGTGGGCGAAGACGCCGACGCCGGAGTCCTCGGGCTGCACGATGTAGTTGGAGATCTTCTTGTCGCTGCCGGGGATGTGGTAGCCGCCGGCGACCGCGCTGGAGTGCGCCCAGATGGCGTAGGTGCCCTCGGCGCCGCCGTCGGAGGACTTGTCCTTGCCGGCGTGCACCAGCACCAGGTGGTCGACGACGCCGTCGGGCTCGTTGTGGTTGCCGTCGCCGTCGGCGTCTGAGGTGTCCTCGAGGTCGTAGTCGGCCCACGGGAAGTTCGGCTGGGCCTTGGCCAGGGCGTCCACCGCGTCGATGGGCAGCTGCTGGGCGCCGATCTCGTTGCCGGGGTGGCCGGACATGTCCTGGGGAGCGCCGCCGCATTTCGCGGCGCCGTAGTACGCCTCGGAGTGCGGCACCTTGATCCAGCCGACCGCCGAGCCGGTGACGGAGTAGGCGCCCTTCGACATCTCCTCGTACATCTTCTTCATCGTGAAGCCGGAGACGTCGATGCCCGGCTTGCCGTCGCGCGGGTCCTTCAGGTCGGGACGTACGCGCTGGGTGATGCCCTTGTCGGTGTAGAGCATCTTGTTGAAGTGGTCGGTGCTGAAGTCCTTGACCCAGAAGGAGTTGTTGTCCTTGTGCGGCAGGGTCGCCGGGTCGGGGATCTTGTTGTGCAGGGGGCCGTTCTTGAGCGTGCCGGGCGGCTCGACCACGCAGTCGTCGGGCTGGCTGTTGATCGTGCGCAGCCGGTTGAAGCCGGAGAAGTCGTCGTTGGCCTGCTCGTTGAACTCGACGAGGACCGTCAGGAGCTTGGCCGTACGGGTCTGCCTGGAGTTCTTGAAGATCCATTCAGCGGGGTTGCGGCCGGTTTTGATGGCCTGGTTCTCGCGGGCGGCGAGGATGCGACCCGCCGCCGGGTTGCCGCTGCTGAACTTCTGGTCGAACTTCTGCGCCGGGGTGAGCGAGCGCTGCTTCTGGTTGGCGAGCGTCGGCTCCTTCGGGTCCTTCTCGACCCTCGGTGGAGCGTAGTTGATGTAGAAGTCCGAGGCCGACGGCTCGTAGTGCGCGACGGACGACGCTTGAGCGGCGGGCACGGACAGGGCGGCGCCGAGGAGGGCGACCGCCGGGAATGTGGCTAACAGGCGCTTTGTGCGTGGCACCAGGAACCCTCTCTGCCCGGGATCGCCGGGCGCATGGCCATAGGGTGTGCAATGCCGGACGCTAGAGGCTTGGTCAACGAATCGTAAAGTACGTTGTTGAAACGTGATCAAACTACGACATTTAGAACATCAAGAGCGCGGCGGCGATCCCGCCCGCGACCGCGCCCCCGTAGCAGATCATCGCTATGACCAGGTCGAACCTGGCGATGCCGAGCAGCTCCTCGCTGGTGAACCTGATCCGGTGCGCCGCGTGGAAGAGGCAGAGCACGACGACGGCGAGCAGCGCGAGCCGCACCAGCACGTTGTCCAGCAGCGCCCGCAGGTGCTCGGCCGTCGGCCAGTCGACCACGCCGAGCGGCATGAGCACCCCGAACAGCAGCACGAGCACCGGCAGCACGAACGCGGCCACCACTCCCCCGCCGCTGAACAACAACCACAGGTACGGCTCCAGCGTGCGCTTCATGGGGACCTCAGGACGAAGTAGGCGATCAGCGCGGAGATCAGCGCCCAGGCCGAGTGGTTGCCGCCCTGGATCATCCAGGCGGGCACCCGCCAGCCGTCCAGGCGGACGACGGTGGCCTTGGGCGCGAGGTTGAGGAACGTGACCGTGTGGAAGACGGTCGCCGCCAGGGCGATCACGTTGATCGCGATCATCCAGGGCTGGGCGGCCAGCGCGGCGAACTCCGGAAGGCCGCCGCCGAGCACCGCGTCGACGAACATCAGCAGGAAGACGATCGACCAGGCCACGAAGACGCTGGTCAGCTCGCGCAGCACGAAGACGGTGTAGTTGCGGGAGCGGGCGAACCACAACCTGTCGCGCCCCGCGCGGTACGCGGTCGTCATCGTTTGCTCCACGGCAGCACCGAGCGTAGCGCGGCGGTCAGCTTGTAGCGCTGGATGGCCTCGGCCGGGTCCACGTGCTTGGGGCAGACCCGCGTGCACTCGCCGACGAACGTGCACCCCCACACGGCGTCCTCCAGGTTGAGCACGTCGAACCGGTCGCCCATGTCGCGCGAGTCCAGGTTGTAGCGCTGGGCGAGGGCGATGGCCGCCGGGCCGAGGAAATCGGGATCGAGCACGTAGACCGGGCAGGCCGAGTAGCAGAGCAGGCAGTTGATGCACATGCTGTACTGCTTGTACGCCTCCAGCTGCGCGGGCGTCTGCGCGTACTCGGTGGTCAGGGGCAGTTCCTCGCCCTCCCTGATCAGCCAGGGGCGCACGGACGACAACTTGGCCAGGAAGTCGTCGATGTCCACGACCAGGTCCCTGATGACGGGGAAACCCTTCAGCGGCTCGATCCTGACCGGGCCGTCGCCGTACTCGGTGAGGAAGGTGCCGCAGGTCAGCCTGGGCTCGCCGTTGACGGTCATGCCGCACGAGCCGCACACGCCCATCCGGCACGACCAGCGGTAGGACAGGCTGCCGTCGAGCTGGTCTTTGATGTAGTTGAGCCCGTCGAGCACGGCCCAGTCGGACATGAGCGGCACGTCGTACCCCTCGAACACCGGCTCGGCGTCCTCGCCGGGCCGGTAGCGCGCGACCTCCAGCCGGATCGTGCGCGTCTCCGCCTCCTGCCGAACCCGCTCGGTGGTATCAGGCGCGCCCATTTGTTCCCTCACCCTCCTCATTCGCTCCGCGGGCGGCTTGCTTCGCGGCGCCCCCCACTCCGCTCACTGCATCGGGTTCAGTCACGGCCATAGACCCTTTCTCCCGGAGGCCAGCGGGTGATCGTCACGGGCAGCAGGCCGACCGACGGGCTGCCGTCGGGCGCGCGGTGCACCAGCGAGTGCGCCAGGTAGGTCTCGTCGTCCCTGGCGGGGAAGTCGGTGCGCTGGTGCGCGCCGCGCGACTCCTGCCTGTTCAACGCGCTGGCCGCGATCGTCTGCGCGACCTCCAGCATGGTGTGCAGCTCCTGCAGGTTGATCAGCTCGGTGTTGAACGCGGTGCTCGTGTCGTCGAATCGCACCTCCTCCGCCCGCTCGCGCAGCTCCGCGAGCGTGTCGACGGCCTTGGCCAGCACGTCGCCCGTGCGGTAGATGCCGGCCGCCCCCTCGAGCGTGTGCTGCATCTGCTCCCGCAGGTCGGCGACGCGCTCGCCGGTCCTCCTGCCCTCGCGCGCGCGTTCCAAGCGCCGCTGCTCGTCACCCCCCTGAGTCCGTACGGCCGACGCCTCCCCGCTCCTGTGCTCCTTGGCGAACTCGGCGGCGGCGATGCCCGCCCGCCGGCCGAAGACCAGGATCTCGGGCAGCGAGTTCGAGCCGAGCCGGTTGGCGCCGTTGATGCTCACGCAGGCGGTCTCACCGGCCGCGTACAGCCCGGCGATGGGGGTGGCGCCGTCGATGTCGGTGTGGACGCCGCCCATCATGTAGTGCACGACCGGGCGTACCGGGATGAGGTCGGTGGCCGGGTCGAGGTTCTGGTAGCTCTTGCACAACTCGCGCACGAAGGGGATGCGGGTGTCGATCTTCGCCTCGCCCAGGTGCCGCAGGTCCAGATAGACGACGGGACCGTACGGCGTGTCCACGGTGCGGCCCTTGTGCTGTTCGTGCACGAACGCCTGGGAGAGCCGGTCGCGCGGGCCCAGCTCCATGCTGCGCAGCTTCGGCGTGGGCGTGGGTTTGCCGAGGTCGTAGTCCTGCAGGTAACGGTAGCCGTCCTTGTTGATCAGCCAGCCGCCCTCCGCCCTGGCCGCCTCGGTGATGAGGATGCCGGTGAACGGCAGGCCCGTCGGGTGGTACTGGACGAACTCCATGTCCTTGAGCGGGGCTCCCGCCCGGTAGGCCAGGGCCATGCCGTCGCCGGTCTTGATGGCGGCGTTCGTGGTGAAGGGGAAGACGCGGCCGCAACCGCCGGTGGCCAGGATCACGGTCCTGGCGGCGATGGTCTCGATGCGGCCGGTCCTGATCTCGACGGCCACGACTCCGTGGACCCGGCCGTCGTCGACGACGAGCTTGGTGACGTACCACTCGTCGTACCTGATGATGTCCTGATATTTCAGGGTTGTTTGGAACAAGGTGTGCAAGAGGTGGAAGCCCGTTTTGTCGGCCGCGTACCAGGTGCGTTCCCGCTTCATGCCGCCGAACGGGCGGACCGCGACGCGGCCGTCGCTCTCGCGGCTCCAGGGGCAACCCCAGTGCTCGAGCTGGATCAGCTCCTGGGGCGCCTCGGCCACGAACGCCTCGACCGCGTCCTGGTCGCATAGCCAGTCACCACCGGAGATCGTGTCGTAGCAGTGCTCGTCGAGCGTGTCGCCGTCGCCGATCACCCCGGCGGCGCCGCCCTCGGCCGAGACGGTGTGGCTGCGCATCGGGTAGACCTTCGACACGACCGCCACCTTGGACGACGGATCCCTCTCGGCGACCGCGATGGCCGCCCGCAGGCCCGCTCCGCCTCCTCCGACGATGAGCACATCGATCATTTACGTCACTTCCCGTGGTCGGGTTGTATCGGGTCCTTCACCCGTTTGCCGTCATGGCGGATGGCGGACAGGTGGATGCTGCCGTCGTGGTACTCGTGCCGGATCCGGCGGCAGCCGCAGTCGAAGAACTGGTCGCGGATCACCAGGCCGTAGCCGTCGTCGTCGACGAGGCGGTCACCTCCGGACTTCTTCCCGCAGGGGGCCGTCTCGGGGATGAAGGGGATTTTCGTGCCTGTCATCGCCGATCTCCCTAGATAGGCGAAACACCATGATCAATCTGTTGTTTCCTGGCGGGGCGGGACCTCTGGCGTCTCGTCCCGCGCGACCTGCGAGGTCTCCTCGGGCTCGACCACTGGCGCCTGCTTCCCCAGCTCACGGGGATAGTGCAGGTCGAAGGCGGGCCTCTCGGAGCGGATCGCGGGCATGCTGGTGAAGTTGTGCCGGGGCGGCGGGCAGGAGGTGGCCCACTCCAGCGAGTTGCCGTAACCCCACGGGTCGTCGAGCGTGACCTTGGGCGCGTGCCTGGCGGTCTTGTACACGTTGTAGAGGAACGGCAGCGTCGAGGCCCCGAGCAGGAACGCCCCGACCGAGGACACCTCGTTGAGCAGGGTGAAGCCGTCGGTCGGGCTGTAGTCGGCGTACCGCCTGGGCATGCCGATCTGTCCCAGCCAGTGCTGCACCAGGAACGTGGTGTGGAAGCCGATGAACAACGTCCAGAAGTGCAGCTTGCCCAGCCGGTCGTCGAGCATCCTGCCGGTCATCTTCGGCCACCAGAAGTAGAAGCCGGAGAACATGGCGAACACCACGGTGCCGAAGACGACGTAGTGGAAGTGGGCGACCACGAAGTAGGAGTCGCTGATGTGGAAGTCCAGCGGCGGCGAGGCCAGGATGACGCCCGTCAGGCCGCCGAGCAGGAAGGTGACGAGGAAGCCGACCGCGAAGAGCATCGGCGTCTCGAAGCTCAGATGGCCCCGCCACATCGTGCCGATCCAGTTGAAGAACTTCACGCCCGTCGGCACCGCGATGAGGAAGGTCATGAACGAGAAGAACGGCAGCAGCACCTGCCCGGTGGCGAACATGTGGTGCGCCCACACCGTCATCGACAACCCGGCGATGGAGATGGTCGCGCCGACGAGCCCCAGGTAGCCGAAGATCGGTTTGCGGCTGAACACCGGGATCACCTCGGAGATGATCCCGAAGAACGGCAGCGCGATGATGTAGACCTCGGGATGGCCGAAGAACCAGAACAGGTGCTGCCACAACATCGCCCCGCCGTTGGTCGCCTCGAAGACCTGCGTGCCCAGCTTGCGGTCCGACTCCAGCACCAGCAGCGCCGCGGCCAGCACCGGGAAGGCCATCAGCACCATCATGCTGGTCAGCAGCACCGTCCAGGCGAACAGCGGCATCCGGAACATCGTCATGCCCGGCGCCCGCATGCCGATGATCGTGGTGATGAAGTTGACCGCGCCGAGGATCGTACCGAGGCCGGACAGCGCCAGCCCCATGATCCACAGATCGCCGCCCACCTGCGGCGAGTGCACCACCGACGACAGCGGCGTGTAGGCGAACCACCCGAAGTCCGCGGCCCCGCCCGGCGTGAAGAACCCCGCCACCACCATCAGCCCGCCGAACAGGAACAACCAGTACGCCACCGCGTTCAGCCGCGGAAAGGCGACGTCGGGCGCGCCGATCTGCAGCGGCATGACCACGTTGGCGAACCCGGCGAACAGCGGGGTTGCGAACAGCAGCAACATCACCGTGCCGTGGACGGTGAACAACTGGTTGTACTGCTGCTGGGTGACCAACTGCATGCCGGGGGCGGCGAGCTCGGCCCTGATGAGCATGGCCATGACGCCCGCCACGAGGAAGAACCCGAACGAGGTGATCAGGTAGAGGTACCCGATGACCTTGTGGTCGGTCGTCGACATCCAGGAGGCGATGACGGTCCCGGTACGGCGACGCCTGACCTGCTCGATCGAGGTCTCTCGAACAGTCGTCACGGCTGCTCCCCTCCAGTGCGGAGTGTTGGCTGCCCCGATCTACCCATTCCACGCCAACCATCGCCGCTCGGGAAGTCGTTCTTTAACATTTTCGGTCGAGACCTTTGCCGTCAGGGGGCTTCACGGGCGGTCCAGATGCCGGATATGGGACCGGCTCATCCGGTGCGGTCTTCTATCCTTCGTAAGTGCACAAACCGCTACCCGAGGCCGGCCGCTGAACGCGACCGACCTCAGGTGAGGTGGACCCGGCCCCCTCAGGCCGCCGATTCGGAGGAGATCTCGTGACCGCTCAGCGTGACTACGCCGCCCTCGTCCAGCAGGGGCTCTCGCTGGACCTCACCAGGGGCAAGCCGTCGCCGCGCCAGCTCGACCTCTCCAACGACATGCTGAAGCTGCCCACGTCCTACCGGGCGGCCGACGGCACCGACGGCCGCAACTACGGCAACCTGCAGGGGCTGCCCGAGTTGCGCGAGCTGTTCGCGCCGCTGGTCCAGGTGCCCGCGGGCCAGCTCGTCGTGGGCGGCAACGCCAGCCTGGCGCTGATGCACGACACGATCGTGCACGCGCTGCTCACCCCGCTGCCCGGCGCCGCGCGCCGGTGGGTGGAGGAGCCGGAGATCACGTTCCTGTGCCCGGTCCCCGGATATGACCGGCATTTCACGATCTGCCAGCGGTTCGGGATCAAGATGGTGCCCGTCCCGATGAACGCCGACGGCCCCGACATGGACGTGGTCGAGCGCCTGGTCGCCGCCGATGCGAGCGTGAAGGGCATGTGGTGCGTGCCGAAGTACAGCAACCCGTCCGGCATCGTCTACAGCGACGAGACGGTGCGCAGGCTGGCCGCCATGCCCACCGCAGCCCCCGATTTCCGGATTTTCTGGGATAACGCCTACGCAGTGCACCACCTCACCGACACCCCGGCCGAGCTGGCCGGGCTGCTGGCGCTCAGCGCCGGACAGGGCCACGCCGACCGCGTGTTCGTCTACGCCTCCACCTCGAAGGTGACGCTGGCCGGGGCCGGCGTGTCGTTCTTCGGCGGCTCTCCGGCGAACGTCGAGTGGTTCCTGCACCAGACCAGCAAGCAGTCCATCGGCCCCGACAAGATCAACCAGCTTCGCCACGTGGAGTTCCTGCGAGACACCGCGGGCGTGGCCGCGCACATGCGGCGGCACGCGGAGCTGATCGGGCCGAAGTTCGAGCTGGTGGACAAGGTGCTGACCGAGCGGCTCGGCGACCTGGCCACCTGGACGAGCCCGAAGGGCGGCTACTTCATCAGCCTGGAGGTGCCGCACGCCGCCGAGGTGGTGGCGAAGGCCAAGGCCGCGGGCATCGCGCTGACGCCCGCGGGCGCCACGCACCCGTACGGCGACGACCCCGCCGACCGGACGATCAGGATCGCGCCGACGTACCCGGAGCCGGACGAGCTGGCGCAGGCCATCGACGGCCTGGCCGTCTGCGTCCGCCTGGTGGCCGAGGAACGCGACTGATCAGCGGTTGTGCCGGAACCCGAAGATGTACTCGCGCGTCTCGCTCGGATGGAACGAGACGCCGACCCCCGGCTCGAACGCCACGTTGTCGCGGGCGCAGTAGCAGAGGCGTTCCCAGACGGTCAGCGCCTTCTCCCTGGCGGGGGCCTCCACCGTGTCGCGCTTGCGGGCGCCGTACGAACCGAGCACGAACAGCAGCCCGAACCCCCAGAACAGCCCCGTCAGGCAGAACGGCGCGAGCAGCACCTCGCCCCACTCCGGGTCCTGGCCCATCGCGATCAACAGCGCCACGACCAGATGTGCCAGGGCCGCCACGCAGAGCAGGATGTAGCCGTGGTTCCTGGTCCACGGCGTGTAGTGGCGGCTGGGGAACGACAACCAGACCGCGAGTTGCGTACGGCTCATGACGTGTTTCGACGCGCCCAGCGACGCCGCCATGGGGAGATCCGCGACCTCGCGCGCGCCGGGCAACCTGACCCGCCCGATCCGGTACGTCGTCCCGGCGGCGACTGCTCCGGGGACCGCGACAACCTGGTCGGTCTCCGAACACACCGGGCACCTGACATCCACCCGGGCAGTCTGGCCGTAAGGAACGGGCTGCGCAAACCGTAAGGTTCATGTTGTGAGACCGATTGATGCCTTGGTGAACTCCCTGTCCGAAGCACGTGTTGTGACCGATCCAGACGTGATCGACTCCTATGCCCGCGACCGGACGTTCGTGGAGCCGGGCAAGCCGCTCGGCGTCGTGCTCGCCGCCTCCCGTGACGACGTGGTGACCACCATGAAGTGGGCGACGGAGCACCGGGTGCCGGTGGTACCGCGCGGCGCGGGCTCGGGCCTGGCGGGCGCCGCCACCGCCGGTGACGGCTCGGTCGTCCTGTCGCTGGCCAGGATGACCGCGATCAGGGAGCTCTCCCCCGCCGACGAGATCGCCGTGGTGGAGCCCGGGGTCATCACCGCCGACCTGGACAAGGCCGCCAGGGAGCACGGGCTGATGTACGCGCCGGACCCGTCGTCGTACGAGATCTCTACGATCGGCGGCAACCTGGCGACGAACGCGGGCGGGCTGCGCTGCGTGAAATACGGCGTGACCAGGGACTCGACGCTCGGCCTCGAGGTCGTGCTGGCCGACGGCCGGATCCTGAACACCGGCCGCCGCACCATGAAGGGCGTTACGGGGTACGACCTGACGGGCCTGTTCGTGGGCTCGGAGGGCACGCTGGGCGTGATCACCTCGGCCACGGTCCGGTTGCGGCGGGCGCCGGCCGCGCCACCGGCGACGTTCGCGGCCGAGTTCGGCTCGTTGCGGGAAGCGGGGGCGGCCGTGTCGGCGATCATGGCGGCGGGCTGCCAGCCGTCGCTCATGGAGCTGCTGGACCGGGCCACGCTGGAGGCGATCGACGACTGGCGCAACATCGGGCTGGAGCCCGCCACGCAGGCCATGCTGATCGGCCAGTCGGACGCGACGGACGGGCAGGCGATGGCCGAGCGCATGGAGCAACTGTGCATGGAGAACGGCGCGTCGTTCGTGGCCGTGTCCTCCAGCCCGCAGGAGACGGAGGAGCTGATCGGGCTGCGCCGGATGGCGTACCAGGCCAAGGAACGGCTCGGGGCCTGCCTGGTGGAGGACGTGTGCGTGCCGCGTTCCGTACTGCCTGACATGATCAGCGCCATCGAGGCGGCGGCGGCCCGGCACGGGGTGAAGATCTGCACGGTCGCGCACGCCGGGGACGGCAACCTGCACCCGGTCTTCATCTTCGACCACGGGACGGTGGAGCCGCCCGCGGAGGTGTGGGCGGCGGCGGACGAGGTGTTCACGCACGCGCTGGAGCTCGGTGGCACGCTGACCGGCGAGCACGGGGTGGGGCTGCTCAAGAAGCGATGGCTGGCGCTGGAGTCGGGGCCGGTGGCCACGGAGGTTCAGCGGGGCATCAAGGCGGTCTTCGATCCCCTGGGCATCCTCAACCCCGGCAAGGCGATCTGATCATTCGTCTCAGGTCGTGGACCGATCCCGGCTTGACCAAGCCGTGACCTTGGGCGTTGAGATGCACACCACCTGCGACGAAACGCTGACATCTCTCGTCAAAACGCGAAACTTCTGATAGGTCCGGCAGACGTCTCAAGGGTCACGCTGGTAGCGTTTTGCCTCATCTATTGGGTTGTGATGGGGGTCCGACGTGAATCAGCTCCCGCCGTTGGCGGCGGACGATCCGCGGCGGCTGGGGGCGTATGACATCGTCGCCCGGCTCGGCGAGGGCGGCCAGGGCGTTGTCTATCTGGGCAGGAGCGACTCGGGGGAACAGGTCGCGGTCAAGCTGCTGCATCATGCCCTGGTGGCCGACACCGACGCCAGGACGAGGTTCCTGCGCGAGGTGGCGGTGGCGCAGCGGGTGGCCAGGTTCTGCACCGCACCAGTGCTGCACGCCGACCTGGACGGGAGCCGGCCGTACATCGTCAGCGAGTACGTCCCGGGGCCCTCGCTGCGTGAGCTGGTCATCAACGAGGGGCCGCGGCGGGGCGCCGCGCTGGAACGTCTCGCGATCAGCACGGCCACCGCGCTCGCGGCCATCCACCGCGCCGGGATCCTGCACCGGGACTTCAAGCCCGCCAACGTGCTGATGGGGCCCGAGGGTCCCGTCGTGATCGACTTCGGCATCGCCCGCGCCCTGGACTCGCCGGGCGCCACGGCCACGGGGATGGCCATGGGGACGCCTTCGTACCTGGCGCCCGAGCAGCTCAGCGGGGCGGCCGTGTCGGAGGCGGCCGACGTGTTCGCGTGGGGCGTCACGATGGTGTTCGCGGCGACGGGCAAGCCCGCCTTCGGCGCCGACTCCATCCCCGTGGTGATGAACCGCATCCTGAACGAGGAGCCGCAGCTCGGGGGGATGGAGGGGGTGCTGGCCGAGCTGGTGGAGGCCTGCCTCTCGAAGGACCCGGCGCAGCGGCCCAGCGCCGACGAGCTCATCGTCCACCTCACCGGCCAACCGGCCCCGAAGTCCGCCATCGAACCGGTAACGGGCGGCCAGCCCGCACCGGGCGGGACACCGCCGCAGGGTCAGGACGTCTATCCCGGCCCTTGGACGCAGCCGACCGGCCCCCAGCACGTGGGTCACCTCCAGCCCGGCCACCAGAGCCCTCCCCAGACGGGCCCGCAGCCCGGGAGCTCTCCTCAGCCTTCGGCGCCTCCGCAGACCGGCCCCTACGGCCGTCCCGCGACCGCTGCGCACAACGGCCCGGGCCAGGGCGGTCCCACCATGCCGGGCGGCCCGGCAGGCGGCTCGCCCCACGGAGGCCCGCAAGCCGGCGCGGCCCACGGCGGCCCTCAGGCGCCGCATGGCCCGCAGTCCGGAGCCCCCCAGGCGCCCCACGGCAGCCCGCAGGCCGGAATGCCCCATAGTGGCAGCGGCGGCCCGCAGGGCGGTCCCAACTACGGCCTTCAGCGTGGCGCGTCCGGCATGCCGCCACACGGCCCTGGCATGCCTCCAGGCCGCCCCTTTCAGGCAGGAGCCCCAGGCGGGCCAGGTACTCCGGGTGGCCCGTCGCGGCCGGGTGACGGCGCGCCCGCGAAGCAGCGCCGCACGTTGACACTCGCCCTCTCCGGGGCCGCCGCAGCGGCGCTCCTGGTGGTCGTCGGCGCCGTGGTGGTGCAGGCCAACACCAAGGAGGTCCCGGTGGTGGCCGTGGGCAACTCCTCCCAGAACCCCTCTGGCGACGGCTCGGGCGCGGACCAGCCCCCTGCCGTCGAGCAGACCCCCGCCCCCGCCGTACCGACGGACACCTCGATCACGGTCCCCACGGTCGACGTCGGCGAGCCCGACGAGACCAAGAAGCCGGAGCACACGAAGGCGCCCGTCTCCCAGGTCCCGAACCCGGTGACCGACGCGCCCAGGCCCACGAGGACGCCCGCCCCCGCCCCGACCAAGAAAAAGAAGACGAACATCATCGAACCCGGGGGGGAGCCGACGGAGGCGCCCTCTTCCGGTCCCACGGTGACCATCCCGAGCACCGAGAAGAAGCCCTCGCCCAGGCCGACCCCGACGCTGAAGCCGAACCCGTACAAGGCGACCACGGTGTGCGGCTCCGGCTATAAGACCATCGACTCGCACGCGCTCGGCAGCGGCGCCACGATCTACCTGCTGTACAACACCAGCGCGGGCAAGAACTGCGTGATCACGATGTCGCGCCTGGTGTACCCGGGCAAGATCAAGATGAACGCGATTCTCCAGGTCAAGGGCGGCTCCAGCGGGAGCAATCCCGGCGCGTTCTCGGCCTACGCGGGCCCGGTCCGCCTGCCCGCGAAGGCGAAGTGCGTGATCTGGGGCGGTTCGTGGGGCACGCAGACCTGGAAGTCCGGCTGGAGCCACTGCACCTAACCCGAACGACCTGCGTCAACTGGAGCCCATGGCATCAGCGCGTGGCCGGACATCTATCCGCTCCGCTTCCCGTCGGCTACCGTAGTTGACGTGATCGTCAAGTCTCCGGCGCCGACCTCCAGAGGCAGACGGACGCGGGCCGCGCTGTTGCAGGCCGGGCGTGAGGCGTTCGAGGAGCACGGGTATGACGCCGTGCGGATCGACGACGTGTGCAAAAGGGCCCGGGTCTCGCATGGCACCTTCTACACGTACTTCGCGTCCAAGGAGGCGTTGTTCGGCGAGGTGGCGGAGGCGGTGGTCGGCGAGATGTTCGCGGCGAGCGTCGTCGGCGCGGCGGCCCCGGACGACCCGTACGCCCGCATCGAGGCGGCGAACCGGCTCTACCTCCGGGCCTGGGCCACGAACTCGCGGCTGGTGCGCATGGTCGAACAGGCCGCGACCGGCGACGACAGGTTCGGGCGGCTGCTGCTGGAGTTGCGCGAGGTCTTCGTGCGGCGCGGTGCCGAGGGGCTGCGGCGGCTGCAGGAGCAGGGGCTGGCGGACCCGTCGCTGGATCCCAGGCTCACCGCGATCATGCTGGGTGGGATGGTGGAGCATTTCGCTCATGTCTGGCTTGATCTCGGGGAGCGGGCCGACGAGCAGGTGGCCGTCGATCATCTGACGCGGTTGTGGGCGCAGGCCATCGGATTGACGCCGGCGTCAAGTTCAGCGGAGGAGGGCGTGTGATCAGGAGCAGGCTCGATCCCGGGAGTGACGACTACCTGGGGCGGCGCGAGGCGATGCTGGTCAAGCTGGCCGAGCTGGACGCCGAGCAGGCCAAGGCGGTGGGCGGGGGCGGTGAGAAGTACGTCGAGCGTCATCGTAAAAGGGGCAAACTGCTCGCCAGAGAGCGGATCGAGCTGCTGGTCGACGCCGACTCGCCCTTCCTGGAGCTGTCACCGCTGGCCGCCTGGGGCAGTGAGTTCCCCGTCGGAGCCAGTATGGTCTCCGGGATCGGGGTGATCGAGGGCGTCGAGTGCGTGATCACGGCGAACGACCCCACGGTCAGGGGCGGCGCGTCGAACCCGTGGACGTTGCGGAAGTCCCTGCGTGCGGCGGACATCGCGCTGCAGAACCGGCTCCCGTACGTGAACCTGGTCGAGAGCGGCGGCGCGGACCTGCCGACGCAGAAGGAGATCTTCATCCCGGGTGGCCGGATATTTCGGGACCTGACCCGGCTGTCGGCGGCGGGCATCCCAACCGTCGCGATCGTGTTCGGGAACTCCACGGCGGGTGGAGCGTACGTGCCCGGGATGAGCGACTATGTGGTGATGGTGCGGGACCGAGCGAAAGTGTTCCTGGGCGGCCCGCCGCTGGTCAAGATGGCCACCGGGGAGGAGTCGGACGACGAGTCGCTCGGCGGCGCCGAGATGCACGCCAGGATCAGCGGGCTCGCCGACTACCTGGCCCAGGACGAGCACGACGCGCTGCGGATCGGGCGGAAGATCGTACGATCGCTCAATTGGCGCAAGCAGGGCATCACTCCGGATGAGGCGCGAGAGCCGAAATATCCGGTGGAGGAGCTGCTCGGGATCGTGCCGGAGGATCTCAAGGTGCCGTTCGACCCCCGCGAGGTGATCGCACGGGTGGTGGACGGGAGCGAGTTCGAGGAGTTCAAGCCCGCTTACGGGGCCTCGCTGGTGACGGGGTGGGCGCGCGTCCACGGCTATCCGGTGGGGGTGCTGGCGAACGCGCGCGGCGTGTTGTTCAGTGCGGAGTCGCAGAAGGCCACGCAGTTCATCCAACTCGCCAACCAGTCCCGCACCGCGCTGCTCTTCCTCCAGAACACGACCGGCTACATGGTCGGCAAGGATTACGAGCAGGGCGGCATCATCAAGCACGGCGCCATGATGATCAACGCCGTGTCCAACTCGACCGTCCCGCACCTGACCATCGTCATGGGAGCCTCGTACGGCGCCGGGAACTACGGCATGTGCGGGCGCGCCTACGATCCCCGGTTCCTGTTCAGCTGGCCGAGCGCCAAGTCGGCGGTGATGGGACCCGCCCAGCTCGCCGGGGTGTTGTCCATCGTGGGCCGGGCGTCGGCGCAGGCCAGGGGGCAGGTGTACGACGAGGAGGCCGACGCGGCGATGCGCGCGATGGTGGAGGCCCAGATCGAGGCCGAGTCGCTGCCGTTCTTCCTGTCCGGGCGCCTGTACGACGACGGGGTCATCGATCCGCGCGACACGCGTACCGTGCTGGGTCTGTGCCTGTCGGCCGTCAACAGCGCGTCGGTGCCGGCGGCGGCCGGGTTCGGGGTGTTCCGGCCGTGATCACCCGTCTGCTCGTCGCCAATCGGGGCGAGATCGCCCGCCGCGTCTTCCGTACCTGCAGGTCGCTCGGCATCTCCACGGTCGCCGTGTGCTCCGACCCCGATGCGGACGCGCCGCACGTGGCCGAGGCCGATCTGGCGGTACGGCTGCCCGGCGCCCGCCCTTCCGACACCTACCTGGACATCGGCCGCATCCTGGACGCGTGCCGGGCCTCGGGTGCGGACGCCGTACATCCCGGCTACGGTTTCCTGTCCGAGAACGCCGCCTTCGCCCGCGCTGTCCTGGAGGCCGGGCTGGTGTGGGTGGGCCCGCCGCCGGAGGCCGTCGCCGCCATGGGCTCGAAGATCGAGGCGAAGCGGCTCATGGCCGAGGCCGGGGTGCCCGTGCTGCCGTCGCTCGATGCTCCTGGGGAGTTCCCGGTGCTGGTGAAGGCGTCCGCCGGCGGAGGCGGGCGGGGGATGCGGATCGTGCGCGAGGCCGCCGAGTTCGAGCGGGAGCTGGAGTCGGCGCGGCGCGAGGCGGCAGCGGCGTTCGGGGACGGGACCGTGTTCGTGGAGCCGCTGCTGGAGGCGGCCCGGCACGTCGAGGTGCAGGTGCTGGCCGACCGGCACGGGACCGTGTGGGCGCTGGGCGAGCGCGAGTGCAGCGTGCAGCGGCGGCACCAGAAGGTCGTCGAGGAGTGCCCCTCGCCGGGGATCTCGCCCGAGCTGCGGGAGAGACTGTGCGAAGCCGCCGTCAGAGCCGCCCGGAAGATCGGCTACGTCGGGGCCGGGACGGTGGAGTTCCTGGTCAAGGGGGAACGGGTGGCGTTCCTGGAGATGAACACCCGGCTCCAGGTCGAGCATCCGGTCACCGAGTTGGTCTACGGGGTCGATCTCGTACGGCTGCAGCTCGAGGTGGCCGAAGGCGCCGCCCTGCCGCCGGTGCCGCCCGAGCCCTCCGGGTATGCCGTTGAGGTGCGGCTTTATGCGGAAGACGGCGAATACCTGCCGCAGAGTGGGGTGCTGAGGCAGTTCGAGGTTCCTGGTGACGTGCGGGTGGATTCGGGGGTCGAGTCCGGGTCTGTGGTCTCGCCGCACTACGACGCGATGCTGGCCAAGGTCATCGCGCACGGCTCGTCCCGGGCGGAGGCGGTACGCAAGCTCGGCACGGCACTGCGGCAGGCGAAGCTCCACGGCGTCACGACAAATCGGGATTTGTTGGTAAAAATCCTGAAAAATCAGGATTTCTTGGCTGGCGATACCCACACCGGCTTCCTCTCCCCGGACGGCCCCCTGCACGGCTCCGAAGCACCACCCACTGGGGCTCCCGAGTTGCCGGCGCTCGCCGCCGCCCTGGCCATGGCCGCCGCCAACCGCAGCCGGGCGAAGGTGCTGGCGGACCTCCCGAGCGGCTGGCGCAACGTACGCTCCCAGCCCCGCCGCGCCCGCTTCGAGGAGGCCGAGGTCGTCTACGACCCGCTCCCCGAGGGCGTCACCGTCGTCGGCGCGGAGCCGTACAAGGTGGTCCTGGAGCGGGACGGCGTCCGGCACACCTTCGAGATCGCCCAGTACGACGAGGGCGGAAAGGTCTATGTCGACCACGTCAGCGGCCACGCCGAGCTGACCCCGATCCCCCGCCTCCCCGAGCCGGTCGAGCACGTCGCCCCCGGATCCCTGCTGGCCCCCATGCCGGGCAGCGTGTTGCGGATCGAGATGGAGCCCGGCGACCGGGTCACCAAGGGCCAGCCGGTGCTGGTGCTCGAAGCGATGAAGATGGAGCATCGGATCGCCGCCCCGGCGGACGGCGTGGTGTCCGGCGTACACGTCGAAAAGGGCCAGCAGGTCGACGCGGGCGCGGTGCTGGCGATCATCCAGGAGGGAAACCCATGAGCCTCGTGCACAAGGACCTGGCGGCGGGCGTCGCCACGATCACCCTGGACTCGCCGCCCAATCGCAACGCCCTGTCCGTACGGCTCCTCGGCGACCTGAAGGAACGGCTCACCTGGGCGCTGGCCGAGCCGGAGGTGAGGGTGATCGTGCTGACCGCCACGGGGACGGTGTTCTGCTCCGGCGCCGACATCAAGGAGCAACGCTCATCGGACGCGCCGGTGACGGCGTCGTTCCCGGAGATCCTGGCCATGATCTGGGAGAGCCCGAAGCCGGTCATCTGCCGCCTCAACGGCACCGCGCGGGCGGGCGGCCTGGGGCTGGTGGCGGCGTGCGACTTCGCGATCGCGCCGCTGACGGCGTCGTTCGCGTTCACGGAGGTACGGCTCGGGGTCGTGCCCGCGATGATCTCGGTGCCGGTGCTCAGGAGGCTCGATCCCCGGGCCGCGGCCGAATACTTCCTGACCGGCGAGGTGTTCGACGCCTCCAGGGCGGCGGAGATCGGGCTGCTGTCGCGGGCGGTGCCGGAGGAGGAGCTGGACGCGACGGTCGCGCACTACGCCGGGCTGCTGATGAAGGGCGGCCCGGAGGCCCTGGCGATCACGAAGCGGCTGGTCAGGGAGGTGCCGCAGGTGTCGTTCGAGGAGGGGCAGCGGCAGATGACCCAGCTGTCGGCCGAGCGCTTCACCTCGGAGGAGGGCCAGGAGGGCATCGCCGCGTACATGGACAAGCGCCCGCCCAAGTGGGCGTCGAAATGACCCTGCGCGTCGCGAACTGCAGCGGCTTCTACGGCGACCGCCTTTCCGCGGCCAGGGAGATGGTCGAGGGCGGTCCGATCGACGTGCTGACCGGTGACTGGCTGGCCGAGCTGACCATGCTGATCCTGGCCGGCAACCGTCTCAAGGGCCGCCCTGGTTACGCCCCGACCTTCCTCCGGCAGCTGGAGGACGTGCTCGGCCCTTGTCTCGATAAAGGCATAAAAATCGTGACAAATGCGGGCGGCCTGGACCCGGCTGGCTGCGCCGAAGCCGTACACGAGCTGGCCGCCCGCCTCGGCCTCTCCCCCACGGTCGCCCACGTCACCGGCGACGACCTCACTGGCACACCCCTGGACCTGATCAACGCGGACACCGGCGAACACCTCTCCGCCACCCCTCTGACCGCGAACGCCTATCTCGGCGGCCGCCCGATCGCCACCGCCCTGTCGGCGGGCGCGGACGTGGTGGTGACCGGCCGCGTGACGGACGCCGCCCTGGTGACCGGCCCCGGCATCTGGCGGTACGGCTGGAGCCCCGACGATCTGGACCCGCTGGCGGGCTCGGTGGTCGCGGGCCACATCATCGAATGCGGCTGCCAGGCCACGGGCGGCAATTATGCGTTCTTCCAGGACGTACCGGACCTGGCACACTGCGGCTTCCCGATCGCGGAACTCCGCGCGGACGGCTCGGCCGTGATCACCAAGCATCCCGGCACCGGCGGGCTGGTCTCGGTCGGCACGGTCACGGCGCAACTGGTGTACGAACTCGGGAGTCCGCGCTACCTGGGCCCTGACGCGGTGGCCCGATTCGACACGATCACGCTGACGGACGACGGCCCGGACCGGGTCCTGGTCTCCGGCGTCCGTGGCGAGCCCCCACCGGACACCCTCAAGGTCGCCGTCAACTACCTGGCCGGTTACCGGAACACGATGACCCTCGTCCTCACCGGCCTGGACCTGGAGGCGAAGGCCCGGGTGGCGGAGGAGGCGATCTGGGCGAGAATCCCCCGGGACTCCTTCGACCAGGTGGACGTGACACTCACGGACTCGGGCCTGCTGCGGATCACCGTCATGGACGCCGACGAACGCAAGGCCGGCCGCGCCTTCTCCTCGGCCGTGGTGGAAACGGGCCTGGCCAGCTACCCGGGCTTCTACGGCCTCGCCCCACCGGGCAACGCCGCACCGTACGGGGTCTACTGGCCGGTGCTGGTCCCGGCCTCGCAGGTCCGGCCAAGAGTCTTCCTGAACGGCAAGGAGCTGACGCGGGACACCGCACCCGGGACCACGCCGACCGCGCCGCACGCGCATACCGAGGTACGGCGGAGCTCGGCGCCCGTGGTCGGCGAGCAGGCGACCGTGCGGGTGCCCCTGGGCCGGATCGCAGGGGCCCGCTCAGGCGACAAGGGCGGCAACGCCAACCTGGGCGTATGGGCAGCCACACAGCACCGATACGACTGGCTGGAAACCCACCTGACCCCCGACTGGCTCAAGGAGCTCCTCCCGGCCCTGGCCGAGCACCGCATCGACCGCTACGAGCTGCCCAACATCAAGGCACTCAACTTCGTCGTCCACGGCCTCCTGGGCAGGGGCGTGGCGGCGAGCCCCCGCATGGACCCGCAGGCCAAGGCATTGGGCGAGGAGCTACGCGCCCAACTCGTGGACATCCCCGCGGCCCTGCACGACTGAGACGCGTACCGGCTACGAGCCCACGGCCCGCCACCCCAGCAACCCGGCCCCCATCACCCCGGCCCGCACCCCAAGCGCCGAAGCCCGCACCTCAGGAGCCGGCCGGAACGCCAGCCGCTCCGACAACCGCGCCCGCAGCGGGACCAGCAGCGAGTCCCCCGCCAGCGAAACCCCGCCCCCGACCACGACGCCCCCGGGATCCAGCACCAGCGTGTACGTGGCCAGGGCCAGGGCGAGCGCCTCCACCGCCTCGTCCCACACCTCGACCGCCCGCGCGTCCCCCTCCGACACCCACCGCACCACGTCCGCGGCCGACGACGCCCCGTACCGGGCCGCGATAGCCCCGCCCGACGCGTAGGCGGCCAGGCACCCCCGCTGCCCGCACCCGCACGCCAGCCCGTCAGGCCGGACCGGGATGTGCCCGATCTGCCCGGCCCATCCCCCGGCTCCCCCGTACAGCGAGCCTGACAGGACCACCGCGCCCGCGATGCCCGTACCGATGGGGAGGTACAACACGTCGTCCCCACCGAAGCCGTATGCGAGCTCCGCCTCCCCGGCCGAACGGACGTCGTGGCCCAGCGCCACGGGCAGGTCCACATCCGTGAACGCCGAGGCGGGAACGTCGCGCCACCCGAACGCCGCGGAAAAAACGGCGTGCGTCGGCGTGACCAGCCCCGGGACGGCCAGCCCCACGGCCAGCGGCCGCAACCCTTCGCGGCGTCGCGACAGGTCGGACACGAAGGACGAGATGGCGGCGATCACGCGGGCGGGCCCCTCAGCGCGGGGCGTGGGTCGCCGCTCGAAATGGTGAATTGTCCCGTCCCGGGCGACAAATCCGCCCTTCATGGTTGTTCCGCCGACATCGACCGCTACCACGCACTCCATCTCCCCATCCTCCCCCAGCCCCAACAATCGCTTTGAGATCAGGGTCCCCGCTGCAGAAAGATAGGGGCCATGCGCCCTCTCACCCCTGATGACCTGGACGACTGCGCCCGCCTGGCCGAAGACCGAGGCTGGGGGCCCGAGCGGCACAAGTGGCGCCTGCTGTTCGAGGTCGGCGAGCCGTACGGCATCGACGCCCCCGACGGCGACGGCCTGGCCGCCACGAACATCCTGACCCGCTACGGCCACGACCACGCCGTGATCAGCATGGTCCTCACGGCTTCCAGATTCGCCAGGCAGGGCCTGGCCCGCAAGCTCATGGAACACGTCCTGGAGCAGGCGGGAGAAAGGACGGTCTCGCTGTACGCCACCGAGTACGGCCGTCCCCTCTACGAGCAACTCGGCTTCCGCACGGTCGGCACGGCCTCCGTGCACACGGGCGTCTTCCAGGGCGAGCCGTCGGGCCGGACCCGCCCCGCCACGCAGGCGGACCTGGCCGGGATCCTGGAGCTCGACGCCGAGTTGTTCGGCACGGACAGGTCTGTGGTGTTGCGGCGGATGTCCGGGTTCGGCGAGCAGGTGCGGATCGCCGATGGCGGCTTCGGCCAGTGCTGGCGCAACGACGGCAACACGGTGATCGGCCCGGTCGTGGCGCGCGACGAGGGGACCGCGCGGGCCCTGATCGGTGACCTGGCGCTGCACGCGGGCGGCCCGGTGCGGATGGACTTCGACCTGGCCAAGGACGGCATGATCCGATGGGCGGGCGAGCACGGCGTCGGCGACCCGTGGCAGTCCTCGATGATGGTGCGCGGCGGCGACCTGCCCGGCGACCGCACGTGCCAATACCTACCGTTCATGCAGGCCCTGGGTTGACCGTGCGAACGGATTCCCACCAGAATATCGTTCGGTAGAAGGGCGGCACATGACCTCCACCCACATCGACGTCAGCGCCATCGACTTCGGCGAGCTCGGCGCGTGGATGGACGCCCAGGGACTGCCCGGCGGCCCGATCACGGGCACGGCGCCGGTCCTGGGCGGCACGCAGAACGTCATGGTCCGTTTCGAGCGCGGCGGCCGCCCGTACATCCTGCGCCGGCCTCCCCTCCACGCCCGCCGCAAGAGCAACGAGGTGCTGCGCCGCGAGGCGCGGGTGCTGGCGGCGCTGCGCGACACGCCCGTACCCGCGCCCCGGCTGGTGGCCGCGCAGACCGCGCGGGAGCCGGTGTTCTACCTGATGGAGCCGGTCGACGGGTTCAACCCGTCGACCGGGCTGCCCGACCCGCACGCCTCCGACCCGGCGATCAGGCACCGGATGGGGCTGGAGGCCGCCGCCGCGCTGGCCGGGCTGGGGCGGGTCGATCCGGGGGTGCTGCCGGGGTTCGGCCGGCCGGAGGGGTTCCTGGAGCGGCAGGTGCCGCGCTGGCTCAAGGAGCTCGACTCGTACGGGGAGCTCGACGGCTACCCGGGCCCCGACATTCCGTACTTGCCCGAGACGGCCGACTGGCTCACCCGCAACGTCCCGAGGACCTTCACGCCGGGCATCATGCACGGCGACTACCACTTCGCGAACCTCATGTTCGCCTGCGACGGTCCCCGCGTAGCCGCGATCGTGGACTGGGAGATGTGCACGATCGGCGACCCGCTGCTCGACCTCGGCTGGCTGCTGGCCACCTGGCCGTCCAACAACGGCCACGTCCCGGGGCTGCCGCCGCCGCGGGAGATCATCGCGTACTACGCGGCGCTATCCGAGCGGGACATGTCGGCCATCGACTGGTACGCGGTGATGGCCTGCTTCAAGCTCGGCATCGTGCTGGAGGGCAGCCACGCGCGGGCATTCGCCGGCAAGGCGCCCAAGGACATCGGGGACCTGCTGCACGCGACGACGCTGGGATTGTTCGAGCGGGCGCGGGAGTTCATGGGAGGCGGTCTCGGCTGACCCCATATCACGATTTATGGAAAAACGATCACACGTTCGGCCCCGAGTCGTACAATTGCGCGCAATTGCATCTGTTATTCGGGGAAGGATCGTCATGCGCATGCGGTTCCTCGGCTCCACTTCGGAGGCGGGCGCCTGTCCCACCCTGTATGAGACCGACCGCGGCACCATCGTCGTACAAGGTCTCCAAGTCACCGACGCGGAGGCGCTCGCAGACCTCCGCGACGTCCTCGACGGCGAGACCGCGGTCGAGGTGCCCCGCGAACTCATCACCGAAATCGCCCGCCGAGTCCTGCCCGAAGGCTCGGCAATCGCTTTCCCAACCAGCGGAGAAACACCCTCGGCAACCGCTTGATCACAATTGCGCGTGATGCTGGCATGATCGGCACAAGCAGGGCTAGCCTCTTGCCGCGTGACGTCCTTTCAGCAGGCGCGCATCGACCTCGGCAGCCAATTACGTCAGCTGCGCGAGGCCGCCCATCTGTCGGGCAAGGATCTGGCCGAACGGCTGCGCTGGCAACCGTCCAAGGTCTCCCGCCTGGAAAACGCCCGGCAGACGGCAACCGAGGATGACGTGGTCGTGTGGGCGCAGGCCGTACGCGCCTCGCCCGACACGACCGACGAGCTGATCAGGCAGGCGATCGCGTTGCTGGAGCGGCACGACGACTGGAAGCAGCGCCATCGCAGCGGTCTGGCCGCCATCCAGGAGGACATCCGCGACCTGGAGTCGCGCACGAAGTTGTTCAGGGTGTTCGAGCCCGGCATCATCGTGGGCCTGCTGCAGACCTCCGAATACGCCAGGCACGTCTTCCGCAAGGTCAAGCGCCTCTACAGCGCGGCCGACCAGATCGACGCGGCGGTGCGGGTGCGGATGCAACGTCAGGAGATCCTCTACGACCGCACGCGGACGTTCAGGTTCGTGGTGACGGAGGCGGTGCTGCGCACCGCCCTGGCGCCGCCCGAGGTCATGCGCGGCCAGCTCGACCGCCTGCTCGCGGTCAGTACGCTGCCGAACGTGGAGTTCGGCGTGATCCCGTTCGGCACCGAGCTCCCGTCCAACCCCATCAACGGCTTCTGGATCTACAACGATGCCCTGGTCGCCGTGCCCACCATGACGAAGGACCTGCTCCTTCGCGACCCCGACGACATCGCCTTCTACGTCCGGGCGTTCGACGGCTACGCGAAGGTGGCCGAGTTCGAGGAATCCGGGCGGGACGTCATCATCAGGATTCTTCGCGAATACCGTAAAGAAAGCTCACATTAACCGCAGCAATTGCTTGCCTCCCACCCCAAGATCGTGCAATTCTGTCGCGAGACGTTGCGGAGGTGACGCATGATGCTTGATACCGCGCTCTGCCTCGAGCGGTTCGCCTGGCACGCTGGTCGTCATGCTGACCTGTCGGTCCAGAGCCTCGCGTTGTCCAGCGACCCGGCGTACGTGTCGGTCCGCAACCGCTTCTCGGCCACCCTCGCGGAGACCGTGACCTGCTCTGACGAGGGGGCGTTCATCACCTCGTGGGGCTACCGCCTCGGCACCACCGAAGACGTCGAGTCCGCCGCCGCCCGCCTCGCCTTCCTCCTCGCCGCCCTCCCGGCCTAGCAGCCTGCCTTGTAGAGCACCTTCTGCACCTCCGGCTGGTCCACGTTCTCCTTGGTGACGATGGTGGCGTCGGTCGGGATCGACGGCGTGACCTGCTGCCCCTTGACGGCGGCGACGGCCTGCTCGACCCCCTTCGCGCCGATGTCACCGGGCAATTGTGCGATCAGAGCCTGTACGACGCCGTCCTTGAGCTGCTTGACCTGCGCCGGACCGGCGTCGAAGCCCACCATCTTGACCTGCCCCAGCTTGCCCGCCTGCTGGAGGGCCGAGCCCGCCCCGGTGGCCGAGTTGAGGTTCGTGGCGAACACTCCGGCCAGGTCGGGATCCTTCGCCAGCGCCGCGTTGACGATCTTGGAGGCTTCGCCGACGTCGTTGTGCGAGTACTGCACACCCAGATAGGTGATGTCGGGATGGCTCGCCTTGATCTCCTCCTCGAAGCCCTTGATCCGGGCGTCCACCGTGCTCACCCCCGGGTCGGTGGAGATGACCAGCGCCTTGCCCTTGCCGCCGATCTGCTCCGACAGCGCCTTGGCCGCCGCCGCGCCGCCCTTGAGGTTGTCGGTGCTGATCCTGGACAGGCCGATGCTCGGGTCCTCGACCACGGTGTCCACCAGGATGATCTTGATGTCCTGCTTCTTGGCCTGGGTCAGCGGCGCGATCATGGCCTTGACGTCGGTCGGCGCGATGAGCATGGCGTTCGGCTTGCCGGCGACGACCGAGTTGACGATCGGCGTCTGCAGCGTCGGGTCGAACTTCTGCGGCCCCTGCACGTCGAGCGTCACGCCCAGCTCCTTGGCCTTGGCCTTAGCCCCGCAGGCCATGGTCTCGTAGAACTCCTCCCCGGCCAGCCCCTGCACGAGCGTGATCCTGACCTGGTCACCGCCGCCGCCCTGCCCGCCGCAGGCGCTGATCATCAGTAGCGCTCCAAGAGCTGCCACAACCTTGCGCATGATGGTGCCTCCTCTACTGGTCGCGGGCCCTGCGCCGCCATTGGTCGACGTACACGGCGGCGACGAGCACGGCGCCCACCACCACCTGCTGCCAGAACGGCCGCACACCGAGGATCTGGAAGCCGTTCTGCAGCACGACGGGGATGAACACGCCGATGACCGTGCCGACGACCGTCCCGACCCCGCCGAACAACGACGTGCCGCCGATCACCACGGCCGCGATGGCCTGCAGGTTGTCGGTGGAGTGCGCGGACACGCCGGTGATCCCGTACTTGGCCAGCGACAGGTGTCCGGCCAGCCCCGCGAGCAGCCCGGCCAGGCCGTACACCCTGATCAGGTGCCGGCGCACGGCCACGCCACCGCGGCGCGCGGCCTCGGCGTTGGAGCCGATCGCGTACGTGTGGCGGCCGAAACGGGTGTAGGCGAGCGCGAGCGCGAGCAGTGCGGTGATGGCGGCGCAGATCCACGCGATGAGCGGCACGCCGAGCCAGCGCGCCAGCCCGAGCCCGAGGTTCAGCTCAGTCGGCGCCCGCAGATCCACGCCACCGGTCAGCAACAGGGCGGCGCCGAGCGACATGCCGAGCGTGCCGAGCGTCACGATCAGGGCGGGGATGCGCCCCATGGCGACCAGCACCCCGTTCAGCACACCCCACAAGAGCCCGCTCACCACGGCCGCCGCGGCGCCGAGCAGCAGCGACCCGGTGGCGTCCATGACCTTGGCGGCCGCCACGGCCGAGAACACCAGCACCCCGCCCACCGACAGGTCGATCCCCGCGGTGATGATCACGTATGTCATGCCGGTCGCGAGCAGCAGCAGGATGGCGGCGTCGCTGACCAGGTTGAGCAGGTTGAACGAGGTGGGGAACGTACGCGGCGCCAGGACCGAGAACGCCACCAGCAGCACGACCAGCACCAGGCCGATCCACACGACCTGCAACTCGCCCAGCCGCAGCCGCTTCATACGTCGTTCCCCTGTTCGAGCGCACCGGTCATGGCCCCGACCAGTTCCTCCATCGAGACGTGCGCGGTCTCGAAGCGGGCCACCCTGCGCCCGAGCCGCAACACCTCCACGCGATCGGACACGGCCATCACGTCCGGCATGTTGTGGCTGATCAGCACGACGGACACGCCGGAGTCGCGGACGCCCCGGATGAGGTCGAGCACCCGCTGCGTCTGCAGGACGCCGAGCGCCGCGGTCGGCTCGTCCATGAACACGGCCCGCCGAGCCCACGTCACCGCCCTGGCCACCGCCACCCCTTGCCGCTGCCCACCGGACAATGTGGAGACCGGTGCCTTCTGGGACCTCAGCCGAACCCCGAGCCGTTCGCAGGCGGCCCGCGTGTCGCGGCGCATGGCGGCGTTGTCCAGCACACCGAGCAGGCCGAGGAGTCCGGGCTTGAGGCGTTCCCTGCCGAGGAAGAAGTTGGCGGCGGGGCTGAGGTCGGCGCAGAGCGCGAGATCCTGGTAGACGGTCTCGATCCCGGCGCCCCTGGCCTCCTCGACGGCCCCGAACGCCACGGACTCGCCGTCGATCTCGATCGTCCCCGTGTCCGGCCGCTCGACGCCGGAGAGGATCTTCGCCAGGGTGGACTTGCCCGCGCCGTTGTCGCCAATCAAGGCCACGACCTCGCCGGGTCGCAGCATGAAGTCCGCGCCGCGCAGCGCCTCGACTTGGCCGTAGCTCTTCACGATCCCTCGGGCGTCGATCAGTGGTGCGGCCATAGCACCATCAAGAATCCGTCTGACATCGTTGTCAAGGGCGTTGTGATATGGGGCGCCGATCACGGCGCCCCGGTGACTCGTCAGGTGGCGCAGTCGTAGAGCCCGTCCTGGCCGTCCACCGCCGTGCAGTTCTCCTGCACCCAGGTGGTCACCTCGGTGTCCCCTCTGCCTCGGTCACCGCCCGACATGACGTAGCGGAGTTGTCCGGAGGAGACGAGTTCCTTGAGACGGTCCACGGTCATGGCGGGGTCGCTGCCGGTGAAGCCGCCCATGGCGATCACGGGCTTGTGGGTGGACAGGATGATCTGCGAGGCCTCCTGGGCGCTGCTCACCGCGACCAGCCAGGTGGCCGTGCCCTGGTTGGACACGAGGTATTTGACCATGGCGTCGCCGACCCCGCCGCCCGGCCCGCCACCGCCCATGAAGCCCGCCCAGCCACCACGTTCCACGCCCGAGCGCCCCTGGCCGGTGGCCTGGTCCTGGCCGGTGGCCTGGCCCTGGCCGGTTGCCTGGCCCTGGCCGGTGGGCAGCTGGCCTGGAGGCAGTTGCCCCGCCGGGAACTGGCCGCCGCCCGGCATCCCTCCCGGACGTCCGAACCCGCCCATCCGGTCCGCCGATGGCCCCGCGGTCGGATTGGTGCCGTTGACCTGCGACTGCAGCGGCGTGACGGCGAAGGCGGCCGGTCCCGCCAGCCCCGCGACCAGCGTGGCGGCCAGCGCGATCGCGGCCACCTTGACCGTCACCTGCGCCCGCACCCTGGCCAGCACGAGCACCACCACGGCCACCAGGGTCGCCCCGAGCACGACCCAGGCCAGCCACGGCACCCACTCGGGCGTGCGGCGCAGCACCACGAACGACCAGATTCCGGTGGCGGCCACCGCCAGCGGCAACGCCCAGGCCCACGCCCGCGACCGCCGGTACGCCTGCCACATGACGACCACGCCCATCCCGCACAGCGCGGCCACGGCAGGGGCCATGGCGGTCGTGTAGTACGGGTGGAACGTGCCACTGGAAAAGCTGAACACCACGTAATGAACGACCAGCCAACCGCCCCACACCAGCCAGGCCGCTCCCGAAGGCCCCTCACCGGAGGGCAACCGCCTGATCAGGGCGAACACCAGCGCCACCACACAGAACGGCAGCAACCAGGAGATCTGCCCCGCCATCGTGTCGTTGAACAGCCGCCCGGCCCCGGCTTCCCCACCGAAACCGGCACCACCACCCCCGAACCCACCACGGCCCTCGCCGAAGATCCGGCCGAGGCCGTTGTAGCCGATCACCAGGTCCCAGACGGAGTTGTCCGTGGAGCCACCGATGTAGGGCCGCGACGAAGCAGGCCAGAGATCGACGATGACCATCCACCAGGCGCTGGACACGACGAGCACGGCACCCGCCGCCAGCAGGTGCGACACCCGCTTCACAAAGGACTGCCGCGCACACACCAGGTACGCCGGCGCGAACGCGGGCACCACCAGATAGGCCTGCAACATCTTCGCGTTGAACCCCAGCCCGATGAAGAAGGCGCACCACAACAGCGACCGCATCCGCCCGGTCCGCACCGACTCCAGGCCGAACCAGGCCGCCAGCACCAGCAACAACACGAGAACCGTGTCGGGGTTGTTGTCCCGGTTGATCGCCACGGTGATCGGCGTCAGCGTCATGACGACGGCGGCGACCAGAGCGGCCACGTGCGCGTACCGTACCTGGACGAAGGCCCGGCGTACGGCCGAGAAGACCAGTCCGACGGCGGCCACGCCGGCGAGGGCCTGCGGGAGCAGCATGCTCCACGTGGAGTAGCCGAAGATCCGCGCCGACAGCCCCATCACCCACAGTGCCAGCGGCGGCTTGTCCACGGTGATGAAGGACCCGGCGTCGAGCGCGCCGAAGAAGAACGCCTTCCAGCTCTGCGTGCCCGAGACGACGGCGGCGGCGTAGTACTCGTTGGCGTCGCCGCTCAGCGCCCACGCGTACAGGACGAACGCCACGACCAGCACCGCCCACAGCGCGGGACGCGACCAGCGCGGGTCCTCCTCGGTGCCCTGGAACAGGCGCGCGGGCCGCACCTCGGTGGCGGTCATCGCGCCGTCCTCCGCCTGGGGTTGAACACCCAGACGCGCAGCAGCAGGAACCGTACGAGCGTGGCGGCCGCGTTCGCGATGATGACCGCGACCAGCTCCACCCCGTGCGAGACCCCGTCAGGCAGCAACGACAGGCTGCCCGAGGTGAGCGCCAGCCCCACGAGGAACGCGATCAGCCCCTCGAACTGGTGCCGCATCGCCCCGGCCGAGCCCGTGACGCCGAAGGTGAAGCGGCGGTTGGCGGCGGTGTTGGCCACGGCGGTGACCAGCAGCGCGACCGCGTTGGCCGGCAGCGGCGAGACCACCTGCCGCAACAGCGAGAACAACGCCAGGTACGCCAGCGTGCTCACCACGCCCACCATCGCGAACCTGGGCAGCTGCCTGGCCATCCCCTTCGGCAGCTGGGCCCGCTGGATCCGGGCCGGAACGGGGATGCGGGCCGCCCCGGACAACGTCTTGCGCGCGACCCTGGCCAGGCCGCGCAGGTCGTCGAGCGCGGTCCGGACGATGTCGACCCGGCTGTCCGGATCGTCCACCCAGTCCACGGGCACCTCGTGGATGCGCAGCCCGTGGCGTTCGGCCAGGAGCAGCAGCTCGGTGTCGAAGAACCACTGCTCGTCCTCGACGCCGGGCAGCAGCGCCTGGGCGATCTCCGTACGGACGGCCTTGAACCCGCACTGCGCGTCCGAGAACCGTGCGCCCATCACCGAGCGCAGCAGCAGGTTGTACGAGCGGGAGACGAACTCGCGCTTCGGCCCCCGCTCCACCCGCGACGCCCTGGCCAGGCGGGTGCCGATGGCCAGATCGCTGTGTCCCGACAGCAGCGGCGCGACCAGCGGCAGGAACGCGTCCAGGTGGGTGGACAGGTCCACGTCCATGTAGCTGACGACGTCGGCCTCGCTGGCCGCCCAGACCCGGCGCAGCGCCCGGCCGCGGCCTTTCTCGTCGAGGTGTACGGCTTTCACGTGCGGCAGTTCGCCGGCCAGCTCGGTGGCGATCTGCCAGGTGTTGTCGATGCTGGCGTTGTCGGCGATCGTGATGCGGTAGCCGTACGGGAAATGCCTGGCGAGGTAGGTGTGCAACCGGGTGACGCTGGCGCGTAGGGCCCGCTGCTCGTTGTGGACCGGGACGACCACCTCGACCAGGCGGGTCCTTACTGCTGTTATCTCCATGCACTCAGCAGACGGTTTGGCCCTTTAATGTGACTTATCCGCATCTGAGTTACGGATGAGAGTTCCCGGCAGATCGACGGTCGCGATCGCTCCGCCACCCGGCGCGTTCGCCAGGCTCACGTTGCCGCCCGCCTCGGCCACCGCCTGCGCCACGATCGCCAGCCCCAGCCCGGACCCGGGCAGGCCGCGCGCCGACGGTGAGCGCCAGAACCGCTCGAAGACGTGCGGCAACTCCTCCTCGGGCAACCCCGGGCCGTGGTCGCGCACGGTCAGCCAGCCGTGGCGCAGCCTCACCTCGACCTTGCCGCCGGGGCTGAACTTGGCCGCGTTGTCGATGAGGTTGAGCACGGCGCGTTCGAGGGAGGCGGCGTTGCCGACGACGTACCAGGGGGACAGCTCGGTGGCCACCTCCGCGCCGCGCAACCTGGCGCGCTCCACGGCGGCCGTCACCACCTCGTGAAAGGCCAGCTCGACGTGCGGCTCGTGGTCGGTGTCGCCCCTGGCGAGCTGGAGCAGGTCACCGACGAGCGTGGTCAACTCGGCGAACTGCGCCTTCACATTGACCAGCAGCCGCTCCTTGGCCGCCGGGTCGAGCCTGCGACCGGTCTGCTCACTGCGCAGCAGCAGGTCGATGTTGGTACGCAGGGTCGTGAGGGGGGTGCGCAACTCGTGTCCGGCGTCGGCGACGAGTTGTTGCTGACGTTCACGGGACCCGGCCAGGGCGGTGGTCATGGCGTTGAAGGAGGAGGACAGGCGGGCGATCTCGTCGTTGCCCTTGACGGGGATGCGGGTGTCGAGGTCCTCGGTCTGCGCGATGTGCTCGACCGCCCTGGTGAGCCGCCCCACGGGACGCAACGCGGCGCGGGCGACGAGCAGGCCCGCGGTCGCCGCGACCAGGATGCCGAGCGCGGCCACGCCGCCGAGCAACAGCGCCACCTCTCGCAACGTGTCGCGCAGATCGCCAAGCGGCACTGCGTCCATCACGGCCATGCCCGGCCCCACGTGCTCCGTGAGGATGCGCATCTCCCTGCCGTCCTCGGTGAGGCCGTTGTGCGGATGGTCGCGCCCGCCCGCTGCCACCCACTTGTCATCCTCGGTGACCACAAGAGCCGGCCCCACATAGCAAGAAGGGCGGCCGTCGGCGAAGATGAGCTGCGTCGAGCGCTGCGGGCCGTAGTGCTCCTCGTCAGACGGGACGGGACTGCACTCCCGCTGGAGGTAGGCCAGTTGCCCGCCTGGATCCTTGCCGGGCGGTGAGCCGAGCTGCCGGTCCACCTGCTCGTACAGCTGCTGGCGGACGATCATGAAGCAGGCGCCCGCGCTGATCGCCACCGCCAGCGCCACGGCGACGGTGACCAGCAGCGTCAGGCGCGCGCGGAGGCTGCCAGGGATCACGTCGCGACCCGCAGCACATAGCCCACCCCGCGCACCGTGTGGATCACGCGCGGCTCTCTCCCGGCCTCGGTCTTGCGCCGCAGGTACATCACATAGACGTCGAGTGAATTGGACGTCGGCTCGAAGTCGAACCCCCATACCTCGCTCAGGATCTGATCCCTGGTCAGCACCTGCCGCGGGTGCGCCAGGAACAGCTCCATGAGCAGGTATTCGGTCCTGGTCAGGTCGAGCCGGCGCGTGCCCCGCGTGACCTCCCTGGTCGCCAGGTCCATGCGCAGGTCGCCATACGACAGCGTGTCGCCGTCGGGGGTGCCCGCGCTGAGCGCGCCCCGCCGCAGCAGGGCGCGCACCCGGGCCAGCAGCTCGTCCAGCTCGAACGGCTTGACCAGATAGTCGTCGGCCCCCGCGTCGAGCCCCGAGACCCGGTCGCCGACCGCGTCCCGGGCCGTGAGCATGAGGACGGGGATGTGGTTGCCGGACGCCCGCAGCCTGCGGCACGCGGTCAGCCCGTCGAGCCGGGGCATCATGACATCGAGCAGCACCGCGTCGAAGGGCTCTCCGGCCAGCTCGGCGAGCGCCGCCTGCCCGTCGTTGGCCGTGACGACCCGGTAGCCCTCGAACTCCAGGCTCGACTGCAACGCCTCGCGCAACGCGGGCTCGTCGTCCACCACCAGCAACCGTGCCAGCTCACTCATGGTACAAACGCTATGGCTTCATCATGAGAACGCGATGAACGGGTTCATCTGCGTTTCATCAGGATCACCAGGCGACGGGCAGGGCTTTGAGTCCGAAGATGACACCTCCGTACTTGGCGGGCAGTTCCTCGTCGGCCACCGTGACCCGCAACCCCGGGATCCGCTCGAACGCCACCCAGTCCACCACCGACAGGTACCGCAGCAGCTCGTCGACCGCCATCGGCCACCCGCCGGGGTTCTCGCGCAGCGCGGCGAGCTGGCCGGGGTGGCGCAGCAGGGTGAGCGCGCTGAAGGCCCGGCATTAGCGTTTCAGCACGGCCATCGCCGCGTTGTGGCCGCCTATTCCGCTGACGCCGCCGCCTCTGCGGGCACTCGCGCCGCAGATCAGGATGCGCTCGTGCTCGGTTTCGACGCCCCAGCCGCTTTCTTCCGCGTACGGCCAGCTCAGGTCCGTGTGGAAAATGTGGCCGCCGGGCAGTCCGGCGTCCTTTTCCAGGTCGACCGGTGTTTTGACCTCCACGCATGGGGTGCCGTCCGGGGCCTGGAGCAGGCAGTCTTCGATGGGCTCGGCGAGGACGGAGTTGATGGAGGCGAAGGTGGCGGCCAAAGCGATTTTTCGCGATTTATCGGGATTTTTCCGGAAAAGTCGGGCGGGCAGATGCAGCCCGAACAGCGTCATCGTCTCGGCCCTGCCCCTGAGGTCCGGTCCGAGAATGGATGAATCGGTCAGCGAATGGCAATAGACCTCGGCCGGGGGCAATTCCGGAATTTCCCCTCTTGCCGCCTGCGCATGCGCTCTGGCGAGCTGATCACGTCCCTCATTGATATGGAACGTCCCGCTGAAGGCCGCCCGGGGATCCACGGACGTGTCCTTCAGCCTGGGCAGCCTGGTGAGCACCATGTTGACCTTCAGCTGCGCCCCCTCCGGCACCGTCGCGGGCCTGCCGAGCACCCGGTCGAGCACGGCGGGCGGCAGGTTGACCAGCACGTGCCCGCCGTTCACGGTGTGCTCGCCGTCGTCCGCCACGAACGTGACCTCACCGGCCGGCGAGATCCCGACGATCTCCGCCCCGGTCCTGATCTCGGCCCCCGCCTGCCTGGCCGCCGCTTCGAGCGCCCCGGAGACCGCGCCCATGCCGCCGACGGGGACGTTCCACTCGCCGGTGCCGTCGCCGATCACGTGATAGAGGAAGCACCGGTTGGCCAGCAGGTCGGTGGCGGGGTCGGCGAACGTGCCGATCAACGCGTCGGTGAGCACGACGCCGCGCACGGTGTCGTCGCGGAAGCGTTCGCCGACGGTCTCGCCGATCGGCCGCGCGAACAGGTCCCGCCACGCCTCCGCCCCCACCAGCCGCTCGATCTCGGCGGGGGTGCGCAGCGGTTCGAGCAGGGTGGGCGCCAGGGCACGCGCCACGCGCTCGGTCAGGCTGTAGAAGTCCTGCCAGGCCTGGTGGTCGGCGGCGCCGCCCGTGACGTTCGCGAACGAGGCCGCCGTCCTGCCCGCGTCCTCGTTGTCGACGAGCAGGCCGGTGTCGCCCTTGGGGGTGTACGAGGCGTAGCGGCGGCGGCGCAACTCCAGGTCGAGCCCCAGGTCACGGACGATTTGGGTGGGCAGGAGGCTGACGAGGTAGGAATACCGCGACAGACGCACATCGACACCGGGAAACGCCCGCGCGGAGATCGCCAGGCCGCCCACGTGGTCGTACCGCTCCAGGACCAGCACCCGCCGCCCGGCCCCGGCCAGGTACGCCGCCGCAACCAGCCCGTTGTGCCCGCCACCGGCCACAATCACGTCATACGTACCCATCCCCGGACCTTACGCCTCAAACCACACCACCCGTCAACAACCCTTTGCTGACAGGGCCGCACCGCTCGCAGCATCTTCACAGGAAACACCACCGCCATCGCTCTGGCAGGCGTCACCCTCCTCGTGTGATCCTCAGGTGGACGGCCGGGCCGAGGGGCCCGTAACCTGCTCTGTTCGGAACAAAGACCGCGAAACACTCCGTTCCCCCTAAACAGGGCCAGGACCACTCAAGGAGCATGAAACTCACCATGCGCAGCGCCACCGACTCCGTTCTCCAGCCCTCCGACGAGGTCGCCGAGGCCCTGGCAAGTCGCTCGCCGGTCGTGGCGCTGGAGTCCACGATCATCTCCCACGGGCTGCCGCAACCGCGCAACCTGGAAGTGGCACGGGAGCTGGAGGGAGTCGTACGGGCCGCGGGCGCCGTGCCGGCCACGATCGCCGTGCTGGACGGCGTGCCACGCATCGGCCTGAACGACGTGGAGCTGGAGCGCATCGCGACCGAGTCGGGGCTGCGCAAGCTGGGCCAGCGGGACCTGCCCGTGGCGGCGGCGCTGAAGGCGAGCGGCGCGACCACGGTGTCGGCCACGTCGTTCCTGGCCGCCCGCGCCGGCATCCGGATCTTCGCCACCGGCGGGCTCGGCGGCGTGCACCGCGGCTGGACGGAGGACCAGGACGAATCCGCCGACCTCGACACGCTCGCCCGTACGCGCATCACGGTCGTCTGCGCGGGCGTGAAGTCGATCCTCGACGTGCCCGCCACGCTGCAGCGCCTGGAGACGAGGGGCGTGAGCGTGGTGGGATACCGTACCGACACCTTTCCCGGCTTCTACCTGCACTCCTCCGGCCAGCCGATCGATTGGCGGATCGAGTCGCCCGACGAGGCCGCGGACATCATGCGCGGCCAGGACACGCTCGGCGGCCGGGAGACGGCGCTGATCGTCGCCAACCCCGTCCCCGAGGATCAGCAGCTCGATCCGGAGTTGCACGACCGCGTGCTGGCCGAGGCGCTGGCCGCCGCCGAACGCGAGGGCGTCAAGGGGCAGGCCATCACCCCGTTCCTGCTCGGCTACCTGGTGAACGGCACCGCCGGAGCCTCCCTGGAGGCCAACCTGGCCGCCGTACGCGGCAACACCGCCCTGGCCGCCCAGATCGCCCTGTCGTGGGCCAGAACGTGACGGGCAAGGCTCTCCTCGTCATCGGTGACGCGGTCACCGACGTGGTGGCATTGCACGGTTCGCCGGTCATGTCGGGCACCGACACGGCCGCCGACATCGTGCTGCGCCCCGGCGGCTCCGGCGCGAACACCGCCGCCTGGGCCGCCCGCTTAGGCGCCGACGTCCGCCTGCTGGCCAGGCTCGGCTACGACAGCAGCGCGTGGCACACCACCGAACTGATCAAGGCAGGAGTCCGCCCGCAGGTCACCGTGGATCCGGCGCGCCCCACCGCGGTCGTGATCGCGATGGTGGACAAGAGCGGCGAACGTTCGATGCTCACCAACCGCGGCGCCGGCGGCCTGATCTCCGAGGCCGACTGGAGCCCGTCCCTGCTCGACGGCGTCGGCCGACTGCACCTGTCGGGCTACGTCCTCTTCGCCGAGCCCGGGCTGCGGCTGGCCAGGCTCGCCATGGCCGAGGCGGCCGCCGCGGGCGTCGCCATCAGCATCGATCCGGCCTCCACAGGCCCGCTGCGCGACTTCGGCGTTGAACGTTTCATGCGCGAATCGTCCCCCGCCAACCTGATTATCCCGAATCTCGACGAGGCTCTCCTTCTCAGTGGTGCCACGACGGCGGAGCGCGCCGCCGTACTCTTGAGTGAGATGTACGGCACAGCGGTCGTGAAGCTGGGAGCGAAGGGCGCGACGGCCGCCGTGGACGGCGCGGTGGTCGCGACGGCGGCAGGCGTGCCCGCCAAGGTCGTGGACTCGACGGGGGCCGGTGACGCGTTCGCCGCCGGGTTCCTCACCGCGACTTTGCATGGTGTCAGCGAGGAGGCCGCTTTGGAGGCAGGTTGCCGTGCTGGTGCCGAATGCGTGGCCCGGGTGGGCGGTCGGCCACGGTACGGTTTGGATCTGAACCGTCTTTACCCTATTCACACTGATTGATAGCTTGCCGCGTAGGCTGCACCATTAGCCACATACGTTACGGGCAGCACCACGCGGCTCACTGGGGAGGATAAGGTCCGCCGATGGAAGTCGAGTCATCGATCTGCCTGAGCGACCTCGTCCCTGCGCTGCGCTGGAGCCGCCCTCAGCAGGTGGCCGAGGCGCTGGGCGATCCGCGTCTGCCCCCGGGGTGGTGGTCCTCCCTCGCGTTGTCGAGGGCGCTCGGCACGGCGGGGCTCGACTGGATCTGCGAACGCCTGGCCCGGCTGGCCGCCGCCCGCTGGGATCACCTGCCGCTGGCCGACCTGCTGCCCGCGTTGACGGTTCACCACATCGATCCCGCGCTGCCCGGCTGGCCGGAGGCCACCCGTACGGCGATCACCGGCCTCGGCGGCTGGCAACGGCTGCGCCGCCTGTCGCCCAGCGACCTGGGCACCCCGTCGGCCACTCCTGAAGTGGTGATCGGCTCGGTCTTCCGCGAGATCCTCGGCCGCATCCCGGCCCAGCGAGACGGAGCTCGGGCCCCCCAGGCAGGTCACCCGGAGGTCACCCGCCCGCTCCAGCGCGGCGCCACCTTCCCAGGTGAGGGCCTTTCGTCCCGGGGTACGGGCTCGTTCCCGGTCCAGCCGGAACCCGCCTCGCAAACCGGTTCCTTCGCCGGGCAGAGCGGTCCGTTCGCCGCGCAGCCGTCGGACAGCGGGCCGCAACGGCAGCCGACCGGCCCGTTCGCGAACCAGAGCCAGGGCGACGGCCTGCCCCAGCGCCAGGCCGCCTCCTTGCCGGAAGGCACGCCGCAGCGGCAGACGGGCTCGTTCCCCGCACAACCGGAAAGCGGCCCGCAACGCCGCCAGACCGGCTCCTTCCCGGCACAGCCGTCGGATGGCGGCCCGCAGACCGGAACCTTCGCCGCGCAGCCTGCGGACGGCAGTCCCCAGGCCGGATCCCACCCCGCGCAACCGCCGGACAGCGGTCCGCAAACTGGAATGTTCGCGGCGCAGCCTCCGGACGCCGGCCCCCGGACCGGGACTTTCGCGGCGCAACCTTCGGATGGCGCCACGCGGCGGCAGACCGGCTCGTTCCCTGCCCAGCAACCGGAAAGCGGCCCGCAGCAGCGCCAGACGGGCTCGTTCCCCGCGCAACCGCAAGGCGGCCCGCGCCAGGGCTTCCCGGGCGAGGGCCTCCCGCAACGTCCGATGGGTCCCAAATCCGGACGCCAGGACACCGGACGTCAGGACATCGGCTCCCTTCCCGGCAGCCCCGCCTCTGGCGGCACCGGCCCCAGTTCCGTCCCCGGCGGCCCCCACACCGGCTCGTTCCCCGCCATTCCCGGCGCAGACGCCTCCAAGGCCGGAGCCAACGGCACTACCGGCACTACCGGCACTTCGGGGGTACCTGGGTATTCGACCCCGGCCCCTGGCGCCACCACCCCCGCCGCGTCGTCGTCCAGCCCCGTGCCCTCCGACACCGACCATGCGATGGTCCGGGTCGTGGACAACCTGTTCCGCAGCCTGGACAAACTCGAGCTGGCGGTGGCCGTTCACCGGTTGTTCGCGGAGGACCCGGTCAGCCTGCGCACCCTCGCCCACAAGATGCTGGTGGACAGGGACGCGCTCTCCCACGCCCAGCGCACCGCCGAAGAACGCGTGCTGCACTGGCTCCGCTCCTCGGAGTCCGCGCCGGTCACGGGCCACATGTTCCGCCTGACCGAGTGGCTCGGCGCGGCCGCCACCGAAGACCAGCTCATCGGCGCGGACCCGGCCCACCCCGTGACGGTCCCGTCGCTGCGCACACCGCTCTGGCGGGTACTGGTGACGCTCATGCCCGACCGCCGCTTCCAGGACGGCTGGCTGGTGGTGGGCGACATCCACGGCCTGCAGGCCCGTACGCGGCAGCTCCTGGCCGCGAACCCGGCCGACGCAGACGTCGTGGAGCTCATGACCGAGCTGGGCATCCGCGCCCACTCGGCCAAGGCCTGGCTCGACGCTCTCCCTGCGGAGGCGGACCCCGACGCGGTGGCCGAGGCCCCGTCCCCGGCCCAGCCCCTGCCCCGCCGCACTCCGGGAGCCAACGGCCACCACCACCGAGGCGGCCAGCCCATTCCGACGGCGACGACGGGCTCGATCGACCCTTCCGCCGCCCTGGCCACGCTGTCGGCGTTGTCGGGCGGCCGTTCCGCCATGCTCCCGGGCAGCCTCGCGGGCACCCCGGCCACACCACCTCCGCCGTTGCCGAGCCCGTCCTCCGACCCCCGCCGCTGGCAGCGCATTGAGGTCACCCCGGAACACCTCAGGGGCGGCCCGGTGCCAGTGCCGGAGGGGTACGCGGCCCAGCTCGGCATGCGCCCCGGCACCCTGCTGTCGGTGACGGGCCCCGGGGACAACGCCATCGTCCTGGTCTGGCAGGGCCACCAGCCGGTCTTCGACTCCCTCCAGCCGGTGCTCATGCGCCTGAACGCCCGCCCGGGAGACCAGGTCTACGTCACGGTGGACGGCTACCGCCTGGAGGCCCAGCTGACCGGCTGAGCGTTGACCACGTCGACGGGTTCGGGGCGCACGTAACGGCGCCCGGCCCTGTGGGCTCCACCCGAGACACCCGAGGGCCCGAGACGCCCCGCGGGAGCGTTCACGGGGAGGCGTCGAAGAGGTGGAGGCGGTGGGCGGTGGCGGCGGCCTCGCCTCGGGTGGCGACGCCGAGCTTGGCCAGGATGTTGGAGACGTGCACGCTCACCGTCTTGATCGAGATGAACAGCACCTCAGCGATCTCCCGGTTGCTCCGCCCGTTCGTCACCTCCCGCAACACCTCCAGCTCCCGAGCCGTCAACCCCAGCGGATGCCCGTCCGCGGCCTCATCGGAGCCCCCGATCCTGGCCCGCCGCCCGAAGACGTCGAGCTGCTCCAGCAGCGGCGTTGCCCCGAGCCGCCCGGCGAGCTCCCTCGCCCGCGCCAGCCGCGCCGCGGCCTCCTGCCGATCACCCGTCGCCAGCGCCGCGTGCGCCGCACCCACCAGCGACCGAGCCTCCGCGTACGGCTGCCGCAACGAAGCCCAAGCCCCCACGGCCAGCTCCCACGCCTTGAACTGCCACGCGAACGGCTCGACGGCACCCTCCAGCGGCGTGTCAGGCCCGGTCAGAGCGGTGAACGTGAGCCGCTGCGCCTGCTGGAGATCGCCCTCGACCTCCAGCTCCTGCCCCAGCGCACGAAGCCGTGGCAGGAGAGCCGCACCCAGTCGCGCGAGCCCTTCGAGAGCCGCCCCACCGGACCGGGCAGCCTCCCCCGCCTGCGCGGGCGGCACGACAGCCGACAGCAGCTGGGCGGAGGTCACCAGCACCGGCCAGGAATAACGCGGGCTGGCCAGCAGATCGTGCTCCTCCAGGGCGCGCCCCGCCGCCCCCATGGCCGCCTCCATCTCCCCCCGAGCCTGCAGCAGCTGCACCTCCCTGCACAGATGCGGCAGAACAGTCTGATCCCGATAAGTCCCCCGCGCCAACACGCTCCGCGACGACTCCAGCAGCTTCTCCGCCCGGTCGAACTGCCCCCGCGCGAGCGCGATATCCGTCGCGAACCCCTGCAAGCTGGCCCGATAAGGCGCCGGCGGCGCGAGGTCGAGCGCATGCTCGACCACCTCCAGCGCCTCGTCCCAGCGCCCGAGCGACACCAGCGGCTCGGCCAGGTTGATCGACAGGAACGTCCCCGACGTGCGGGCCAGGCCGTATTGCCCCGCCTCCTCGACCCCCTCCCGAGCGACCTGCGCGGCCCGCTCGTGCCACCCCGCGCCCTCCAGCGCGTCGGACTCGGAGATGGCGCAGCGCATCAGCGCGTTGTACGCCTCGTCGCGGTAGGCGATGCGCCGAGCCTCCGCGAACGCCTCCATCTGGGCCTCGATCTCGGAGTATTTCGAGTGCGACCAGGTGAAGCTGATCAGGGCGTGGGCCTCGGTGTTGGCGTCGCCCACCTCATGGGCGATCTCCATCGCGAGCCGGGCCGTGGCGAGCCGCTCCGGCCAGTCCGCCGGCATGTGGAGCATGCGTGACAGGCTCTCGAGGACCTGGCCGCGTAGTTTGTTCGGCTTGTCGGCGGGGGTCAGCTCGGCCGCCTGGCGCAGGTCGTCGAGGTGGCCGGGGCGGCCCAGGTCGTAGCGGGTCAGGCCGCGCTGGCGCAGCAGCGTGGCCGACCTGATCGGGTCGGTCGCGTAGTCGAGGTCGGCGAGGGCGGCGGTGGCCAGGGCGATCGAGCGCTCGTATTCGCCGGCCAGGTGAGCGACGGTGGCCGTCTGCTTGAGCACGTCGAGGCGGTCGGCGCCGATGCGCTCGACCGCGTCGGGCACCTGGTCCCACAACTCCAGCACCCTGGACAACATCCTGAGCTGCTCGTCGTAGGCGGTGGACTTGCGAGCGGCGGCGGCCGCGCCCCAGGCGCTGGCCAGCGCCCAGGTGGAGTCGTGGGCGGAGTGCCAGTGGTGGGCCAGCTCGATCGCGCCGCGCGGGGCGGGCAGGATCGACAGGTCGTGGTCCAGGGCCTGGGCGTAACGGGTGTGGAACCGGGTGTGCTCGCCGGGCAGCAGGTCGTCGTGCAGCGCCTCGCGGATGAGCGCGTGCCTGAAGGCGTAGCCCTCGCCGTCGACCATCAGCACGTTGCCCGCCACCGCGGGGCGCAACGCGCGGGAGAGCGCGCTCTCTTCGAGCCCGGCGACGGCGCTGAGCAGGTCGTGCTCGATGCGCTGGCCACCGGCGCTGGCCACCCGCAGCAGCTCCTGCGTCTCGTCGGGCAGCCGCTCGACGCTGGCGAGCAGCAGGTCGCGCAGCGACTCCGGCAGCGCGTCACCGCCGCCCGCCTCGCTGAGCAACGCCTCGACGAACAGCGGGTTTCCCTCGCTGCGCGCGTAGATCAGGTCCATGGTGGCGGGGGACGGCTCCCGCTCCAGAATGCTGGCCGCCTGGGCGACGGCCTCCCGGCGGGTGAGCCTGCGCAGCTCGACCCTGGTCACCCAATCGATCCGGCCCAGCTCGGCGAGCAGCGGCCGGAGGGGATGGGTGCGGCGCAGCTCGTCGGTGCGGTAGGTGACGACGATCAGCAGGCGGCCCGCGGTGCGCTGGTAGCGAACGAGGAAGGACAGCAGGTCGCGGGTGGACCGGTCGGCCCAGTGCGCGTCTTCGACGATCAGCAACACGGGACGCTCTTCCGCCAGCCGCTCCAGCAGTCCGAGCACCTGCTCGAACAGCCGCGCCCTGGCCTCCGCCCCGTCCTTGCCCGGCTCCCCGAACTCGGGCAGCAGCCGCGCCAGCCCCCGCGTGGTCCCACCTGGTACGAGCGCCGCCACCCCGTCCCGGCCCAGCTCGCGCACCAGCCCGCGCAACACGGCGGTGAACGGCGCGAACGGCAGACCCTCGGTGCCCAGCTCCAGACACCCGCCGACGAGCACCATGGCGTCGTCGGCCCGGTCGGTGAACTCTCCGATCAGCCGCGTCTTGCCGACCCCGGCCTCACCGCCGACGAGCACGGTGGACGACACCCCGGCACGCGCCCTGACGAGCGCGTCACCGAGAGCGGCGAGCTCGCGGGCACGGCCGACGAACAGGGGGCTCACGGCGTGGATACTCACGCCCTAAGGATGCCATCCGGCGGCGACAGAAACGCCCGCGGAGATTCCGCCGACCGCTAACGCAGGACCTTGCGAAAGAACGTGGCCGAGGCCTCGTATTCGAGCGCATGGTAGAACTCGGGCGCCCGCCGCGTGGCCATCGCCACGTAACGCGCCTCGCGCGAGCGCGCCCACTTCTCGAACCCCTCCAGCAACGCCCGCCCGATCCCCTGCCTGCGCGCCCCCGGCCCGACCATGGCCTCCTCGACCCAGGCGACCGGTCCGTTCGCGAACAGCGTCAGATGCACGAACCCCAGCAGGTAACCCTGGACGTGCCCGCCCACGACGGCCGCGAGCAGCAGGGCGTTCTCGTTCGCCAGCAGCTCGGGCAGCGCGGCGTCGAAGGGCTCGCGCTCCGGCCTGAACGTCAGTCCGAACTCGCGGGCCAGCGCGAACACCTCGTCCGCGTCCGCCTTCTCCGCCTTCCTGATGAGAAGATCGTCAGCCGTCATGGTTGATGACACTAGATCGTCCTCCGTTCCCGGCGCAAACTCCGCCCCTCGCCCAAGGAGGTCCGGTCAGAGGTCGCCCAGCCCGAGCTGGCGGGCGATGAGCATGCGCTGCACCTCGCTCGTCCCTTCCCCGATCTCCAGGATCTTGGCGTCCCGGTAGAAGCGCCCGACGGGGAACTCGTTCATGAATCCGTACCCGCCGAACACCTGCGTGGCGTCCCGCGAGTTGTCCATGGCCGCGTTGGACGCCACCAGCTTGGCGATAGCCGCCTCCTTCTTGAACGGCAGCCCCGCCAGCATCTTCTCCGCCGCGTGATAGTAGGCCAGCCGAGCCGTGTGCGCCCGCACCTCCATGTCGGCGACCTTGAACTGGATGGCCTGGTAGTGGCCGATCGGGTGGCCGAACGCCTTCCTGTCCCTGACGTACTTCAGGCACTCGTCCACGCACCCCTGCGCCAGCCCCACGCTGACGGCGGCGATCGCGATGCGGCCCTCGTCGAGCGTCTGCAGGAACTGGGCGTAGCCGCGGCCGCGCTCGCCCAGGAGGTTCGCGGCGGGTACGCGGCAGTCGGTGAAGGACAACTCGCGGGTGTCGGAGGCGCTCCAGCCGACCTTGGAGTACTTCTTCGACACCGCGAACCCGCGCGTGCCGCTCGGCACGAGGATCGTGGAGATCTCCCCCTCGCCGGTGAGCGCGGCCACACCGACGACGCCGGTGATGTCGGTGCCGGAGTTCGTGATGAACGCCTTCGTCCCGTTGATCACCCATTCGGCGCCGTCGAGCACGGCCGTGGTGCGCATCCCGCCCGGCACGTCCGTGCCGCCGCCAGGCTCGGTCAGCCCGAACGCGCCCAGCTCCGCCCCCGAGGTCAGCCTGGGGAGCCAGCGTTCGCGCTGCTCCTCGGTGCCGAACCGGAAGATCGGCATCGCGCCCAGCGAAACCGCGGCCTCCAGGGTGATCGCCACGCTGGAGTCGACGCGGGCCAGCTCCTCCAGCGCCACGCAGAGGGCGAAGTAGTCGCCGCCCATCCCGCCGTACTCCTCCGGGAACGGCAGCCCGAACAGCCCCATCGCGCCCATCTGCCGCACGATGTCGTACGGGAACTCCTCGCGCTCGTAGTAGTCCCCGATCACGGGCGCCACCACGTCGCGGGCGAACGCCTCGACCGTCTTGCGCAGCTCTTCGTACTCGTCTTTGAGCATGTCAGCCTTTCGAAAGCGCCTGTACGACGCGGGACGGGCTGGGCCGGCCGAGCAGCTCCGCCAGCCAGGTGCTGGTGGACACGAGTTTGCCCAGGTCGAGCCCGGTCTCGATGCCGAGCCCCCGCAACATCCAGACCAGGTCTTCGGTGGCGAGGTTGCCGGTGGCCGACTCGGCGTAGGGGCAGCCGCCGATGCCGCCCGTGGAGGCGTCCACCGTGGTCACCCCTGCCTGCAAGGCGGCCAGGGTGTTGCCGAGCGCCTGGCCGTACGTGTCGTGGAAGTGCACGGCGAGCCGCTCGGGCGTGCGGAAAGCCCCGATCAGGGCGGTGACGTGGCCCGGCGTGCCGACGCCGATGGTGTCGCCGAGCGAGAGCTGGTAGCAGCCGAGCCCGAGCAGCCGCTCCCCCACCGCGACCACCTGCGCGATCGGCGTCGGCCCCTCCCAGGGGTCGCCGAAGCACATCGACACGTACGCCCGCACCCTGACCCCGTTGTCCAGCGCCCTGGCCACGACCGGCTCGAACATGTCGAACTGGCTCTCCAGGCTCCGGTTGAGGTTCTTCGCGGCGAACGTCTCCGTGGCGCTGGCGAAGATCGCGATCTCGTCCACGTCGAGTTCGAGCGCCCGGTCGAGGCCGCGCAGGTTCGGGACCAGCACGGGGTAGCGCACGCCCGGCCTCCGGTGCAGCCTGGTGAGCAGTTGGCCGGCGTCGGCGAGCTGCGGCACCCACTTCGGGTGCACGAAGCTGGTCACCTCGATCACCTTGTGCCCCGCCTCGGCGAGCCGGTCGATGAACTCCGCCTTCACCTCGACGGGCACGACGGCGGACTCGTTCTGCAGCCCGTCGCGCGGCCCGACCTCGTAGATCGTGACCTGGTGCGGAAGACCTTCCATGGGGTACGGCATCACGCCTCCTCGCTGATGATCACGGCCAGGACGGCGTCCATGTCGACCGGCTGGCCCGCCTGCACGGGCAGCTCGGACACCACGCCGTCACGCGGGGCGGTGACCGTGTGCTCCATCTTCATGGCCTCGACGATGACCAGCGGCTGCCCCTCGCTCACCCGATCACCCGGCTGGGCCTTGACCACGAGCACCGTGCCCGGCATGGGACTCCTGACCACGCCGTCACCCGCCACCGCGGCGCCCGGCCGGTCGCCCGGGTCGCCGATGAGGTGCCGGGTGAACGCCCACGCCTCGCCACCCTTACCGAGCCAGAGCGTGTCGCCCCTGCGCGCGCAGAGGTAGCGCTCGGTACGCCCGCCGAGCGTGACGGCGAGCTCGGCGCCGCCGATCCTGATGCACCCAGCCACCTTCTCGTCATTTATCCGCACTTCTGCGGATACTTCGGGCAGGCCGCGGACCTGAACCGCGTGCACACCGTGCCTGGACTCCAACCGCCACGTGGTCCACGCCCGCTCGCCGACCCGCCATCCGTCGGTGACCTGCCACGGATCGTCGCCCTGGGGGATGGCGTGGAAGACGAGCCCCGCCGCCGCGAGCACCTCGCCGGGCACGTCCACGTCGGGAACCAGCTCGGGAAGCACCCGCTCGACCAGCCCGGTGTCCAGCTCGCCCGCCACGACGGCCGGGTGGGCGGCGAGGGCGCGCAGGAACGGGATGTTGGTGACCACGCCCAGGACGGCCGTGCGGGCCAGGGCCCGGTCGAGCGTCCTGAGCGCAGAACCGCGATCGGGGGCCCAGGCGATGACCTTCGAGAGCATCGGGTCGAACTCGCTGCCCACGACGCCGCCCTCGACCAGCCCGGAGTCCACCCGCACACCGTCGCCGGGTTCACGGAGAACGAGCACCCGGCCACCGCTCGGCAGGAAGCCGCGGGCCGGGTCCTCGGCGTACACGCGGGCCTCGACGGCGTGGCCGGTGAGCCGCACGTCCTCCTGCCCGAACGCCAGCCGCTCCCCCGCCGCCACCCGCAACTGCAGCTCCACCAGATCGAGCCCCGTCACCAGCTCCGTGACCGGATGCTCGACCTGCAACCGGGTGTTCATCTCCATGAAGTGATAGGCCCCGGTGGAACCGTCCACGATGAACTCGACCGTGCCCGCCCCCACATAACCCACCGCGCGGGCGGCCTCCACCGCCGCCGCCCCCATGTGGGCGCGCGTCTCGGGGCTCACGAAGGGCGAGGGGGCCTCCTCGATGATCTTCTGGTGCCTGCGCTGGAGGCTGCATTCGCGCTCGCCCAGGTGCACGACGTTCCCGTGGGTGTCGGCCAAGATCTGGATCTCGATGTGGCGCGGGCTCTCGACGTAGCGTTCGATCAGCAGGGTCCCGTCCCCGAACGCCGCCACCGCGGTACGCCGTGCCGATTCGAGGGCGTCGGGCAGCTCGGCGGCCGACCGTACCAGCACCATGCCCTTGCCGCCGCCGCCGGCGGACGGCTTGATCAGGGCGGGGAAGTCGCGCCAGTCCTCCAGGGAGTCGGTCGCACCGGGCACGACGGGGACCCCGGCGGCCGACACCGTGGCCTTGGCGCGGATCTTGTCGCCCATCGCGTCGATGGCCGCGGCGGGCGGGCCGACGAAGACCAGCCCGGCCTCCGCACACCGCCGCGCGAACGCGGCGTTCTCCGCGAGAAACCCATAACCGGGATGTACGGCTTGAGCCCCTGAATCCCGAGCCGCCCCCACAATCGCCTCAATATCCAGATATTTCGTCACCTGGAGGGCTATGTCGGCTTCGAGCACATGACGGGCACCCGCGTCGGACGGCGTGAACACGGCCACCGACGTGATGCCGAGCCCGCGCAACGTGCGAATGATCCGTACGGCGATCTCGCCCCTGTTGGCGATCAGAACACGTCCAAACCCCTGCGGGGGGCGAGCCCCCCGCATCCCCCCCAACAGCGCAGTGCTTCGCACGTTTTTCATTGCTCGCTCACGCTTCGCTCACATCCGGAAGACGCCGAAACCGGCGGGTTCGAGGGGGGCGTTGGCCGCCGCGGACAGCGCCAGGCCCAGGACGGTACGGGTGTCGAGCGGATCGATCACCCCGTCGTCCCAAAGCCTGGCCGTGGAGTAGTACGGGTTCCCCTGGTGCTCGTACTGGGCCCTGATCGCGTCGGCGTCGGCGTCGCCCACGGTGGTGAGCACGTTCGCGGCCTGCTCGCCGCCCATGACCGAGATGCGGGCGTTCGGCCACATCCACAGGAACCTGGGCGAGTACGCCCGCCCCGCCATCGCGTAGTTCCCCGCGCCGAACGACCCCCCGATCACCACCGTGAACTTGGGCACCCGCGCGCACGACACGGCCGTCACCATCTTGGCCCCGTGCTTGGCGATGCCGCCCGCCTCGTAGGCCTTGCCGACCATGAAGCCGCTGATGTTCTGCAGGAAGACAAGGGGGATCCGCCGCTGGTCGCACAGCTCGATGAAGTGCGCCCCCTTCATGGCGGACTCGCTGAACAGGATGCCGTTGTTCGCCACGATCCCGACCGGATGGCCGTGGAGGTGGGCGAACCCGGTCACGAGCGTCGAGCCGTACTCGGCCTTGAACTCCAGGAACCGCGACCCGTCCACGATCCTGGCGATCACCTCGCGCACGTCGTAGGGCTGGCGGGTGTCGGCGGGCACGATCCCGTACAGGTCGCGCGGGTCGTGCCGGGGCGGCTCCGGCCTGGTCGTCTCCCACGGCCGCTCGGCGCGCGGCGCGAGCGTGGCGACGATGTCGCGGACGATGGCCAGCGCGTGCGCGTCGTCGTCGGCCAGGTGGTCGGTGACGCCGCTGACCCGCGCGTGCAGGTCGCCGCCGCCCAGCTCCTCGGCCGTGACCTCCTCGCCGGTGGCCGCCTTCACCAGCGGCGGGCCGCCCAGGAAGATCGTGCCCTGGCCGCGTACGATGACGGCCTCGTCGCTCATCGCGGGCACATATGCCCCGCCCGCCGTGCACGAGCCGAGCACGGCGGCGATCTGAGGGATGCCGCGGGCGGACATGGTGGCCTGGTTGTAGAAGATGCGGCCGAAGTGCTCGCGGTCGGGGAACACCTCGTCCTGCCTGGGCAGGAACGCTCCACCGGAGTCCACGAGGTAGACGCACGGGAGCCGGTTGTGCAGGGCCACCTCCTGCGCCCTAAGGTGCTTCTTGACCGTGATCGGGTAGTACGTGCCGCCCTTCACGGTGGCGTCGTTGGCGACGACCACGCACTCGCGGCCCGCGACCCTGCCCACGCCGGTGATGATCCCGGCCGCGGGCGCCTGGTCGTCGTAGAGGCCGTTCGCGGCCAGCGGCGACAACTCGAGGAAGCGGGAGCCGGGGTCGAGAAGGCCATCGACGCGGTCGCGCGGCAGCAGCTTGCCCCGCTCCACGTGCCGCTTGCGCGAGCGCTCGGGACCGCCCCGGGCGGCGCCCGCGAGACGTTCGAGCAACTCGGCGGCGAGCCGCTCGTTGAGCTCGGAGTTACGTTTGTACGTCTCGCTCCCCGGCTCGGCGGCCGACTTCAGCACCGGCCAGTCGCTCATGAGTCCCCTCTCATGGCTCGAATGTTAGTCATCATTAACGTAATCGTCTAGCATGTGAGACGTGACCACCGTCCCCACACCTACCCGAAATAGGGGCAAAAGGCGCACGGAAATCCTAGAGGCGGCCGCCCGGCTGTTCGCCGCGCGCGGCTTCCACGGGGTCTCGATCGAGGACATCGGGGGCGCGGTCGGCGTCTCGGGCCCGGCGCTCTACCGGCACTTCAGCGGCAAGGACGCGCTGCTGGCCGAGATGCTGCTGGACGTCAGCTCCCGGCTGCGCGCGTCGGCCGCCGCGGCCGTCACCTCGTGCCCGGACCCGCAGGAGACGCTGGACGCGCTGCTCAACGTGCAGATCACGTTCGCGATCGAGCAGCCGGCGCTGATCACGGTGCACGACCGGGAGCTGGGCAACGTGCCAGAGCCCGAGCGCAGGCAGATCAGGCGGCTGCAGCGGCTCTACGTCGAGGAATGGGTGACCGTGCTGGCCGAGCTGCATCCGTCGTGCCCGGCCGCCCGTCTGCGCGCCGCGACGCACGCCGCGTTCGGGCTGCTCAATTCGACGCCGCACAGCGCGGGCGAGTTGCCTGCGCAGGACATGCGGCCCCTGCTGCACGCGATGGCGCGGGCCGCGATCGACGCCTCGGTTAACGCTCACTAACTCAGGGTCGCTCTGCGCGTAATGCCCTTGCCCTCTCAACTATCTAGATATATCGTCACGCTATCTCGATAGTTGAGGAGATTTGTCATGCGAGATCCGGACTACTGGGACGCGCCCCCTCCCCCTTCCCCTCCCCCGCCC
>NZ_JBICRM010000043.1:0-84625 GCF_043197025.1 Nonomuraea marmarensis | reverse complement strand
CAACTCCTGAACCTGCTGAACGTCGACCCCACCCGCCCCCGCTGGCTGACCCTATGATCCACACACCATGATCCACACGACCCGTCAGCGACAGCGTTCACCTACATGCGAAGAACCGGGCTAGCGGCGCTTGCGGCGGCGCAGCCCGGCGGCGACGAGCCGTCGTAGCAGCTCACGGGAGCTGACCGACTCGGCCCCCAGAGCCACCGCCCGGGCATGGACGGTCTCCGGCACGTCGTAGTGATCGCGGTCGAACGCCCGCTCCGGCACCCCCAGCCGCACCGCGAAGTCGTGTAACTCCTCCAGCGAGCTGTCGCTGACCAGGTGCGACCACATCAGGCCACGCGGCCCCGGCCAGTTGGGCGGGTCGATCAGTACGGTCACGATCTCAAGGGTAGAACCCTCTTGCGCACGCTCAGCTCGCCCAGGTCGGCCACCACCACATCGGCCCCCTGCGTGGGCAGGCCGTCCCTGGCCACCGCGACGACCAGCCCGAATCCGCCCTTGCGCGCCGCCTCGATCCCGGGCAGCGTCGACTCCACCACCGCGGCCTTGGCGGCGGGCAGTCCCAGTCGCCGGGCCGCCTCCAGGAAGAGCGCCGGATCGGGCTTGCCGGGCAGGTTCATCAACGCGGCGTCGTTGCCATCGACGAGCAGATCGAAGAGATGGGCGACACCCGCCGAGTTCACCAGCTTGCGACCGTGCAGGCTGGCGGAGACGGCCGCCGTACGGGCGCCTCTGCGCCGCAGCTCGTGCAGCAGGCCGACCGTGGAGGGGAAGGCGGCCACGCCGTACTTGTCCACCTGAGCCACGAAGATCCGGTCCTTGGCCAGGCCGAGCCCGTGCACGGTCGGCGCGCCGGGCTCGTCTTCGGGCGAGCCCTCGGGCAGCGTGAGGCCACGCGCGGCCAGGAAGGTGCGGATGCCGTCGAGCCGCGGGCGCCCGTCCACGTGGCGCAGGTAGTCGTCGCGGATATCGAACGGCGCCGAGCGGCCGCGCAGGAACGCGTCGAAGACGTGCTTCCAGGCGGCCGCGTGCCCCCGAGCGGTGTCGGTGACCACGCCGTCGGTATCGAACACGACGGCGCTGATCCTGGTCAGGTCGATGACGGGCTCGTCCACAATGTGAACGTAGCCCCTCTACCAGGCGACGGGTAGCTCCTTGACGCCGTAGACGATGGCCAGCTCCCTGAACGGCACCTCGCCCGCGACGTGCAGCCCCGGGAAGCGGCGCAGCAGGGCGGGGAAGGCGATGCGCATCTCCATCTGAGCCAGCGGCGCGCCGATGCAGCGGTGGATGCCGTGGCCGAACGCCATGTGCGAGCCGGCCGTCTCCCTGCCCGGGAGCACCTGGTCCATGTCCTCGCCGAGGGCCGGGTCGCGGTTGGCGCCGGTCAGCGAGCACAGCACCATCTCGCCCTTCTTGATCTGGTGCCCGTGCAGCTCCAGGTCGTCGCGGGCGAAGCGGGGGAAGGCGACCTGGACGACGGTCATGTACCGCAGCAGCTCCTCGACCACGTCGTTGACGTAGCCGTCGACCTCGCGCACCTTCGCGGCCTGCTCGGGGTTGCGCAGCAGCCACAGGCTGCCCAGGGCGAGCATGCTGGTGCTGGTGTCATGCCCGCCGGTCAGCAGGCCGTCGGCCATGCTGGCGAGGGTACGGTCGTCGAGCTCGTCGCCGTGCTCCCGGAGGAGCTGCCCGAGCAGCCCGTCACCGGGGTTCTGGCGTTCCCTGGCGACCAGGTCCGTCAGATAGGTCATGGCATCGTTGATCGCCTGGAGCGACGCCTCGGGACCCGCCGTGAAGTCGAAGCGATCCTTGCTGATCTTCACGAAGTCGGCGCGCTCGTCGTACGGGACGCCGAGCAGCTCGCACACGACCAGCGACGGGATCGGCAGCGCGAACTCCTCCACCAGGTCGACCGGCCCGCCCTTCGCCTCGATGCGGTCCAGGTGCTCCTCGACCATGGCCTCGATGCGCGGCTCCAGCCTGCGCAGGCGCCTCATGGTGAACTCGGGCGTCAGATATTTGCGCAGCCGGGTGTGCTCGGGCGGATCGCGGAACCCCAGGCCGCCCGGGTCCTCCTGGTTCGAGCCGAGCCCGATCACACCGGCGAAGTCGTTGCTGAAGCGCTCGTGGTCGCCCAGTACGGCGCGTACGTCCTCCCAGCGGGTGACCAGGTACACGGTCTGGCCGCCGGGGATCTCCATCGGGAAGACCGGATGCTCGGCGCGGATGCGTGCGAGCTCTCCCACGGGGTCGAACCCCTCACGCATGAACTGGATGAGCGGGAACTCTGTGTCAGACATCGATATCCGTCCTGCTGGGATACATCGCATCATGTTGGGATAAATCCCTGCATAGATGGTGCCATCCGGAAGGGCGAATGGTGCCCTACGAAAGGACGAATTTACATCTCATGCCACAGGCCCCTGCCCTTCGGACAGGTACCCCCGGTCTCCGCTCAGCCAACGGCCAAAGCCCTGGTCACCTCGTCGGGCGGCGGCTCGGTGCGGTCGCGGGCGTGGACGAGCGGCTCGGGCTCCGGCGCCTCGGCGGACAGGGACGGCGGGGCCGGCTTGGGCCTGCGGGGCTCCCGCACCCCACCCTCGCCCCCTCGCGGATCGTCGAACGGATCTTCCCCTTCGGGCCAGTGCGGCTCTCCGGGCCCGTAGCCGGGCCGCGGGGCGAGCCCGCCACTGGTTAGAGCACGGCGTCTGCGCGATCGCTTGCTCACGGATCCCCTCCTCGGGACCCATTGTGCGCCCGCGCACCTCCCTCGGCCATCCCAAGCCCGGGCCTCTATCCCTGGGGGCACCCTGCGCTCGGCGCGCCCGCGCGGCACGTGCCTCCAGGCGTTCTCGGTCACCACTCGCGGCGCGCCGAGGGATGCCCCGCATCGCGCGGCGCCCGCGATAGCGTCACGCGGGTGTGTCGGCCGGAGGTGTGGCTGGGACCGCGTCGTCCGGAGCCGGGCGGGTGGACGGGGCCGGGCCGGTGGGTGGGGACGCCGGGGTGGAGACCTGGCGGACGAACAGGGCCCCGAGCAGGGCCACGAAGGCCATGATGGAGGCCGTTTGCTGGTCCGTCAGCGATACCCCGAACACCAGCCCCAGCGTGATGCCCGCCTGGGCGAAGCCGAGGACGGCGGCCTTGACGGAGTGGCCCCCGTCCACGTTCCTGGTCGCGAACGCCGTCCACACGCCCAGCCCCGCCGCCGCGATCGAGTTGATGGCGGCCACCTGCGTCGTCGTGAGCGGCAGGAAGACCGCGGTCAGCATCTGCAGGCCCGCGCTCAGCAGGCCGAGGATGAGTGCCGGTTCCCGGCCGAAGATCTTCATGGGTTACCTCCCCTGGCATGAAGCCCCTGTCACCGCAGAGGGCGCGAGGCGGCGGCTGATACACAGTCCGTCAGGGTGGTACACCGTCAGTCAAGGCGGCGTGACAGGAGGGAAAGAGGGGCAAAATGGGGCGGCAGCCGTCGTTTGGCGTACAAGATGGCGACATTCTGCGATGATCTCGTCGCATAGAGCCGGAGTTTGAGCCTCACGGATAGTGACTGATGCCGACATTTGAGGAAATCGCGGCCTTCGTCGCGGAGAAGCCGTTCGCCACCGCTGTCATCGCGCTGCTCGGCCTGGCCGGGCTCGTGCTCGCGTTCCTGGTGATCAGGGTCGCCTGGCGCGCCACCGCCTGGTTGTTCGCCCGGTACGTCGCCCAACGTCCCGTCGAGGACGTGCTGACCATCGTGGCCGCGTCCATCGCAACCGGCGTGTCCGCGCAGGGCATGTGGCGGTTCTCCGGGGACGTGCTGGGACTCGATGGACCGCTGCGACTGTTGTTGTTCGCGTTCATCGAGGTCGCGATCATCACCTCCGCCGTCCGCGCCCGCCGCAACATGCGCGAGAACTTCTCCGCCGGGATCGACGGCATCGCCGTGTGGGCGCTGACCTGCCTGACCGCCGTGTTGTCCAGCATGGACGCGCGCAGCCTGCCCGAGGCGCTGTTCAGGCTGGCCGCGCCCCTGGTGGCCGCCTGGTTGTGGGAGCGCGGCATGGCCATCGAACGCCACCGCATCCGCGGCACCGGCCGCATCAACTGGCGGCTGACCCCCGAGCGGCTGCTGGTCAGGATGGGGCTGGCCGAGGTCAGCGATCGTACGGCCAGCGAGGTCGACGCCCACCGCAGGCTGACCCGCGTCGCGCTGGCCGCCAAGAAGGCCAAGGCGCTGCGCGAGGGCGGCGCGTCCGAGCGGAAGATGCGCACCGCGCTGGCCAGGCTGGACAAGGCCATGGACCAGGCCGTCGAGCACACCGGGCTGGCCGTGAACCAGGCCCGCCAGGAGGCGCTGCTGGCCCAGATCGCCGCCCTGTACAACACCTCCGCCCTCATCGACGCCGACCCCCGCGTGCCCTGGGAGCCCGAGGCCGACCACCACCCGGTGCCCGCCCGCCCGGCGCTGCCGCCCGCGCTGGCCGAGCTCGTCGAGGACGAGGACGAGGACATCGAGGTCCTCGACACCACCCCGCAGGTCGTCGACACCGCCCAGCGCGCGGCGCTGATGCGGGCGGCCCGCGTCTACTGGGACCGGCAGATCGTCAAGGGGATCGTCCCGCGTACGGTGGACATCGCCCAGGAGATCGGGATCTCGCTGGCCACGGCGCGCGAGTATCGTGCCCTGTGGAAGCTGGAGCCGCAGGCGCACGCCCTCATCGAGGCGCTGTACCACCAGCACGGCATCGTCGACACCGGCGCCTTCCCCGCCATCGCGGACGACGGGCGGGTGCTGACCACCAAGTCCTGAGGGAGCACGTTTGCGGGAGCGCACGCTCGATCGCGTCAGGAAACTCCTGGCCAAGGCCGAACGCACCGACAACGAGCACGAGCGGGCCACGTTCATGGCGGCCGCCTCGGCGCTCATGGCCAAGCACGGCATCGACTCGCTGCCTCCCGCGGGCACCCGCCAGACGCCCGGCGACCGCGTCGTCACCCTGCCCGACCCGTGGGCCAGGGAGAAGGCCCGCCTCGTGAGCCTGGTGGCCCAGGCGGTGCGGTGCCGGCCGCTGCTCATCGGGCGGGGGGACGGCGGGCAGCGGGTGCACGTGTTCGGGTTCGCCGCGGATCTGGAGCGGGCCGACCTGCTGGCCACGTCGTTGCTGCTGCAGATGGCCTCCGGGCTGGCCCGCGTGCGACCGCCCGAGGACGCCGTGCGGGCCTATCGGAGGTCGTGGCTGCTCGGGTTCACGGACGAGGTGTACCGGCTGTTGTGCGCGGCGGAGTCCCGGGCGGAGGAGGCCAGTACGGGCGCCGCTCTGGTGCTGGCCGACCGCAGGGCCGAGGTGGAGCGCGTGGTGGCGGCCCACTATCCGAACATCCGCATGAGCGTGCCCAGGACGAGCGGCACCGGATACCGGGACGGGGCGGCCGCCGGTCGCCGGGCCGACCTCGGCCGCACCGGGATGAGCACCGCCGCGGCGCCCGAACTGGCCCCGGGTTAGCCGGCCGCGGCGTCCGCGGTCGCTTGGTAAGCCCTTTCCGGAGATCCGTTTTGCGGAGGCTCGAAGCGGGCATAAGCGCGCACACGGAACGCAGTTTCTGCGGAAGCGAGACCGGTCACCGTGAACGCATCCTCCCGCCTCATCACCGCCGACCACCTCCGTGATCTCGCCCGCGACCTCCTGACCGCCGCCAAGGTCCCCGCCGACATCGCCGCCATCGTCTCGGCGTCCCTGGTCGAGGCCGATCTCGCGGGGCACGGGTCGCACGGCGTACGGCGGCTCATGCCGTACCTGGAGAGGATCGAGGCGGGGGTGCTCGTGCCGGGCGCGCGGCCGGAGGTCGTGGCGCGCCGGGGCGCGACCGCCGTCGTGTCGGGGCGGCGCGGGTTCGGGCAGGCCGCCGCCCGCCTGGCCGCGGAGGAGGCGGCCGGGCTCGCCGCCGCGCACGGCGTCGGCGTGGTCGCCATCAGCAAGTGCAACCACGTCGGCAGGCTGGGCGAGTACGCCGAGACGCTGGCGGGCCGTGGCCTGATCGCGCAGGTCGTCGGCAACGCGGACCCGACCGTCGCCCCCTACGGCGGGCACCGCAGGATGCTCGGCACCAACCCCATGGCCTGGGCCGTGCCGCGAGCCGGCGGCGCGGCCGTGGTCATGGACTGGGCGACGGCCGCCATGGCCGAGGGCAAGCTGGGCCTCCTGCGCGCCGCCGGAGCACAGGCGCCGGAAGGGGTGCTCGTCGACCCCGGCGGCCGCCCGTCCACCCGCCCCACCGACTTCTACCGGGGCGGGGCGCTGCTGCCGTTCGGCGGCCACAAGGGGTACGGCCTGAGCGTCCTCATCGAGCTGGTCGGCGGCCTGCTCACCGGTACCGGCACGGCTCCCTCGCCGGAGTACGACGGCACGTTCGGCACGGTGATCACCGCTGTCGACATCGGCGCGTTCGTCCCCCTGGAGGACTACGTCGCCCAGGTCGAGTCCTTCTGCGCGGCCCTGCGTGCCTCGGGTCCCGGCGTGGTCGTGCCGGGGGAGCCCGAGGCCCAGACCCGCGCGGCCAGGCTGGCGGAGGGCATCCCCGTGCCCCTGCCGGTGTGGGCCGAGCTGGGCGTGCTCGCCTCGCGGCTCGGCGTTCCGTAAAGGCGCATACTCCGCGGCCGGTGGCGGGCCGCCGCACGCGGCCCACCACGGCCTGACACGCCCCTGGAGGTCAGATGTCCGCCACACCCGAGTTAAGGCGCGTCGTCCTGGGCGCCCTCGTCGGCACCGCCCTGGAGTGGTACGACTTCTTCATCTACGGCACCGCCGCCGCCCTCGTCTTCAACCGCCTCTTCTTCACCGACGCCGACCCGGCGGCGGGCACGATCGCCGCGTTCGCCACGTTCGGCGTGGGGTTCGTGGTCAGGCCGTTCGGCGGGATCCTGTTCGGCCACCTCGGGGACAAGATCGGCCGCCGCTCCACCCTGATCATCACCACCGTGATCATGGGCGTGTCCACCGGGCTGATCGGCCTGCTGCCCACCTACCCCGCCATCGGCGTGTGGGCGCCGGTCCTGCTCACCCTGCTGCGGGTCTGCCAGGGGCTGGGCGCGGGCGCGGAGTTCGGCGGCGCGGCCACGCTGCTGGCCGAGCACGCCCCGCCGGGCCGGCGCGGCTACTACGCCTCCTACGCCCAGACCGGCGTGCAGATCGGCCTGGTGCTCGGCACGTCGGCGTTCCTGCTCGTGCAGCTCCTGCCCGAGCCGGACGTCACCTCGTGGGGCTGGCGGGTGCCGTTCCTGGTGAGCTTCGCGCTGATCGGGGTGGCCCTGTACGTGCGGCTGCGGGTGGCCGAGTCGCCGGTGTTCCGCGAGCTGGAGCGGACCCGCGAGATCGTCAAGCTGCCGATCAGGGACGCGCTCGTCAGCTACCCGCGTAACTTCCTGGTCGGCATCGGGGCGCACATCTGCGACACGGCGGTGGTCTACACGCTGGCCACGTTCAGCGTCGCGTACGCCACCGGCCGGCTCGGCCTGTCCAACTTCACGGCGCTGCTCGGGGTGGTCTTCTTCGGGTTGACCGTCATCGTGCTCCAGCCGGTCTACGGCGATCTGTCGGACCGGGTGGGGCGGCGGCCGCTCAACCTGTTCAGCGTGGTGTTCGTGGCGGCCTTCGTCTACCCGTACTTCCTCATGGTCAACACCGGCGTGCCCTGGCTGGTGTGGCTGGCGATGATGGTGATGGGGGCGTTCGGGTTCGCGCCGCAGGTGGCCGTGCAGCCGGTGTTCTACGCCGAGCTGTTCGGGGCGCGGGTGCGCTACACCGGGTTCGCGGCCTCGCGGGAGCTGGGGGCGGCGCTGGCCGGGTTCTCGCCGCTGATCGGCGCGGCGCTGGCGGCGCGGCTGGACGGGGCGCCGTGGCTGGTGGCGGCGTTCCTGGTGGGGACGGCGGTGGTCTCGTTCGTGGCGTTCTACGCTTCGCGGGAGAGCAAGGACATGGACATGAGGGCCTTCGACCCGCTGCGGAAGGAGTGAGGCATGGACATCGAAGGGACGGTCGCCGTGGTCACCGGAGGCGGCACCGGCATCGGCGCCGCCGTCGCGGAGAGCCTGGCCAGGAAGGGCGCGGCGGCGGTGGTCGTCAACTACTCGCGCTCGGCCGCGGACGCCCGGGCCACGGTCGCCCGGCTGGAGGGCATGGGCTGCAAGGCCTCGGCCATGGCGGCCGACGTGTCGGACGACGCCGCCGTACGCCGGATGGCCGAGCGGGTACGCGCCGACCACGGCAGGGTCGACGCCCTGGTGTGCAACGCAGGGACGACCAAGTGGGTGCCGTTCCCCGACCTGGACGGGCTCACCGACGACGTGTGGCGGCAGATCATGGGCGTCAACCTCATGGGCGCCTTCTACTGCGCCCGCGCCTTCGCCCCCGACCTGCGGGCCGCCCGCGGCGCGATCGTCAACGTCGCCTCCATCGCCGGGCTCCTCCCCACGGGCTCCTCGATGGCGTACGGGGTGAGCAAGGCGGCCATGCTCCAGCTCACCCGCGATCTGGCGGTGGCGCTCGGGCCCGAGGTTCGCGTGAACGCGGTCGCACCCGGCATGGTGGCCACCCGGTGGCACATCGACCGGGTGGGCGAGCAGGTGTTCACCGAGATCGCCGCCAAGGAGGAGGCCAAGGCGCCGCTGCGGCGCACGGCGCAACCGGAGCACATCGCCCAGCTGGTCGTCGCGCTGCTGGAGTCCGACCTGGTGACGGGGGAGATCCTGGTCGGGGACGGCGGACGGCACCTGATGTACTGACGCGGGGCGTCAGCCGAGGGCGGCGGAGACCAGGGAGCGGGCCTCCTCCTGCACCTTGGCCAGGTGGTCGGGACCCTTGAAGGACTCGGCGTAGATCTTGTAGACGTCCTCCGTGCCCGACGGCCGGGCGGCGAACCAGGCGCTCCGCGTCGAGACCTGCACCCCGCCCAGCGCGGCGCCGTTGCCGGGCGCCGACGTCTGGACCGCCGTGATCGGCTCGCCGGCCAGCGTCGAGGCCGTCACCTGCTCGGCGGACAGCTTGCCGAGCACGGCCTTCTCCTCGCGGGTCGCCGGGGCGTCCACCCGGGCGTAGGCGGGCTCGCCGAACCGGCCGGTCAGTTCCCGATAACGCGCGCTGGGCGACTCGCCGGTGACCGCCAGGATCTCGGAGGCCAGCAGCGCCAGGATGATGCCGTCCTTGTCGGTGGACCACACCGAGCCGTCGCGCCGCAGGAACGACGCCCCCGCGCTCTCCTCGCCGCCGAACCCGAGCGAGCCGTCCAGCAGCCCGGGAACGAACCACTTGAAGCCCACCGGCACCTCGTACAACCGCCGGCCCAGCGATTCGGCGACCCGGTCGATGATGCCGCTGCTCACCATGGTCTTGCCGATCCCGGCGGCCGCGGGCCAGCCGTCCCGGTGGGCGTACAGGTAGGAGATGGCCACGGCCAGGTAGTGGTTGGGGTTCATGAGGCCGCCGTCGGGGGTGACGATGCCGTGCCGGTCCGAGTCGGCGTCGTTTCCGGTGGAAATATCGTATTTATCCCGATTGGCGATGAGCGACGCCATCGCGTACGGCGACGAGCAGTCCATCCGGATCTTGCCGTCCCAGTCCAGCGTCATGAACCGCCAGGTCGGATCGACCAGCGGGTTCACCACGGTCAGGTCCAGGCGGTGCCGCTCGCCGATCTCCCCCCAGTAGGCCACGCTCGCCCCGCCCAAGGGATCGGCCCCGATCCGCACTCCGGCCGACCTGATGGCGTCCAGGTCCACGACGGACGGCAGGTCGTCCACGTACGTACCGAGGAAGTCGTAACGCCCTGCCATGCCCAGAGCCTTCGCGTACGGGACCCGTACCACGCTCTTCAGCCCGCCCGCCAGCAACCGGTTGGCCCGGTCCTGGATCCACGAGGTGGCGTCGGTGTCGGCGGGACCGCCGTGCGGCGGGTTGTACTTGAACCCGCCGTCACCCGGCGGGTTATGCGACGGCGTGATCACGACGCCGTCGGCCAGCCCCGACGTGCGCCCCCGGTTGTGCCGCAGGATCGCGTGCGAGACGGCGGGCGTGGGCGTGTAGCCGTCGCGCGTGTCGATCAGCACCGCCACCCCGTTGGCCGCGAGCACCTCCAGCGCCGACACCCGCGCGGGCTCCGACAGCGCGTGCGTGTCGATGCCCAGGAACAGCGGCCCGTCCGTGCCCTCGGACTTGCGGTATTCGCAGATGGCCTGGCTCGTGGCCAGGATGTGGTCCTCGTTGAACGCCGTGTTCAGCGACGACCCCCGGTGCCCCGACGTGCCGAACGCCACCCGCTGCCCCACCTCGTCCGGGTCGGGATGCAGGGCGTAGTAGGACGTCACCAGCCTGGCGACGTCGACCAGATCATCCGGCCGGGCGGGCTGTCCCGCGCGTTCGTGGGTCATGACGCCACTGTACAAATGCGCCCCGGCGGGTGACCGAGAGGCGGCGGCAAGATACATTCGCGTCAGCCACTAGAACGGAGTTCTGTTCCATGCGATACGGATATTTCCTGACTGAGCCGCAAGGATCCGATCCGATCGGCGGGTTGCGCGACCAGATCGCCGAGGCGGCGGACGACGGCTTCACCTCCGCCTGGCTCTCCAACATCTTCGGCCTCGACGCCCTCACCGCCCTGGCCGCCGCCGGCGCCGGGGGACCGGCCATCGAGCTCGGCACCGCCGTCGTCCCGACCTACCCGCGCCACCCGGCCGCGCTCGCCCAGCAGGCCATGACGGCCAACGCCGCGCTCGGCGGGCGCCTCGCGCTCGGCATCGGCCTGTCACACCAGATCGTCATCGAGAACATGTACGGCTACAGCTTCGACCGCCCCGGCCGGCACATGAAGGAGTACCTCGACATCCTGCTCCCGGCCAGCCGGGGCGAGCACGTCAAGTACGACGGCGAGACGCTCAAGGCCGACCTCAAGCTGTCCACGCCGGGCGCCGGGTTCCCCGTGCTGCTCGCCGCGCTGGGCCCGCGCCTGCTCAGGCTCGCGGGCACCGTGGCCGACGGCACCGTCCTGTGGATGACGGGCCCCAAGACGGTCGCCGAGCACGTCGCGCCCACCATCAAGGCCGCGGCGGCCGATGCGGGCCGCGAGCCGCCCCGCATCGTCTGCGCGCTGCCCGTCAGCGTCACCGACGACCCCGCCGCCGCCGTCGCCCGCGCCAACGAGATCTTCTCGGTGTACGGGCAGCTGCCGTCCTACCGTGCGATGCTCGACCGGGAAGGCGCGGCCGACCCCGGCGACGTGGCGATCGTCGGCGACGAGGACACCGTCCTGGCCAAGCTCGGCGAGCTGGAGCGGGCCGGGGTGACCGACTTCGTGGGCTCCGTCTTCGCCGGCCGCGAACGCACGCGCAACCTCCTCATCGGCGCGGCGAAGGGCTGAACCCGGAGACATCTCCCTAAAACTCCGGCAAGGTGGAGCCCGTGCTATTAGGCATTGATGTGTCGAACTGGCAGGGCACCGTCGACTGGGCCGAGCACGCGGGCGCCGGAGTGGCCTTCGCCTTCGCCAGGGCCAGCGACGGCGGTGACCACACCGACAAGTGGTTCGCGCGCAACTGGAACGGCATGCGCGAGAGCTCGATCGTCTGCGGCGCGTACCACTTCGCCAGGCCCGGGGGTGACCCCGTCGAGCAGGCGCGTCACTTCCTGAGCGTGATCAGGTCCGCCGGCGGGCTGCGCAGCGGCGACCTGGTCGCGCTCGACCTGGAGACCAACGACGGGCTGCTGCCCGAGCAGGTCGCCCGCTACGCGCGCCGCTGGTGCCACCACGTCGAGAGGCACGGCGGCGTGCGGCCCTTCGTCCACACCTTCCACGCGTTCGCGCGTGGCGGACACTGCGCCGGGCTGGGCGAATATCCGTTGTGGATCGCCAGCCCGGAGAAGCCGCGCGGCCGTCCCGTGGTGCCGCGCCCCTGGCGCGACTGGACCATCCATCAGTACGTGCACAGCCCGATCGACCGCAACGTGTTCAACGGGACCCGGCAGCAGCTGACCAGGCTAGGGTTTCACCCGCGATAGCATCGGTGTTCACCATCGAACCAGCCTCGGTGCCGGGCATCGAGCGCGATCCAAGGGAGACACCGTGTCAGCCGAGCTACGCATCACCCTCGCCGGAGCCGAGCGTGTGGTCGCGGCCGGCACGACGGCCGGTGAGGCGCTCGAGGCCGACGGTCGCACGGTCATCGCGGCCAGGGTCAACGGCGAGCCGCGCGACCTGGCCCATCCGCTGGCCCAGGACGACGTGGTCGAGCCGATCGAGGTCTCCAGCGAGGACGGCAGGGCCATCGTCCGCCACTCCACCGCGCACGTGCTGGCGCAGGCGGTGCAGGAGCTGTTCCCCGAGGCCAAGCTGGGCATCGGGCCGCCCGTGGAAAACGGGTTCTACTACGACTTCGACGTCACGCAGGCGTTCCACCCCGACGATCTCAAGCGGGTCGAGAAGCGCATGCGGGAGATCGTCAAGCAGGGGCAGCTGTTCTCCCGCCGGGCCGTCTCCGACGAGGAGGCGCGCGAGGAGCTGGCGGCGGAGCCGTACAAGCTGGAGTTGATCGGGCTCAAGGGCGGCGCCGCCGAGGAAGAGGCCGTCGAGGTGGGGGCGGGGCAGCTCACCATCTACGACAACCTCGACCCCAAGACCGGCGAGCTGCAGTGGAAGGACCTGTGCCGGGGGCCGCACGTGCCGTCGACCCGGTCGATCCCGGCGTTCAAGCTCATGCGCTCCGGCGGCGCCTACTGGCGCGGCAGCGAGAAGAACCCGCAGCTTCAGCGCATCTACGGCACCGCGTGGGAGTCCCGCGACAAGCAGGACGAATATCTCAAGCTGCTGGAGGAGGCCGAGAAGCGCGACCACCGCAAGCTGGGCGCCGAGCTCGACCTGTTCAGCTTCCCACCGGAGCTGGGCAGCGGCCTGCCGATCTTCCATCCCAAGGGCGGGATCATCCGCAAGGAGATGGAAGACTACATGCGCCGGCGGCAGGCCGACGCGGGCTACGAGTTCGTCAACACCCCGCACATCACCAAGTCATCGCTGTTCGAGACCTCAGGGCATCTCCCCTGGTACGCCGACGACATGTTCCCGCCGTTCGAGCTGGAGGGCATCGAATACCGGGTCAAGCCGATGAACTGCCCGATGCACAACCTGATCTTCAGGGCGCGCGGGCGTTCCTACCGCGAGCTGCCGCTGCGGCTGTGCGAGTTCGGCTCGGTCTATCGATACGAGAAGTCGGGTGTGGTGCACGGGCTGACCCGGGTGCGTGGCATGACGCAGGACGACGCGCACATCTACACCACCAGGGAGCAGATGGGCGATGAGATCAAGTCGCTGCTGAGGTTCGTGCTCAGCGTGCTGCGTGACTTCGGCCTGTCGGACTTCTACCTGGAGCTGTCCAGCCGCGACGACTCCGACAAGTTCATCGGCGACCCCGCCGAGTGGGAGGAGGCGACCCAGGCGCTGCGCCAGGTCGCCACCGAGTCGGGGCTGGAGCTGGTCGACGACCCGGGCGGCGCGGCCTTCTACGGGCCCAAGATCTCCGTGCAGGCCAAGGACGCGATCGGCCGCACGTGGCAGCTGTCCACCATCCAGCTCGACCTGAATCAGCCCAAGCGCTTCGGCCTGGAATACCAGGCGGCGGACGGCAGCCGGCAGACCCCGGTCATGATCCACCGGGCGCTGTTCGGCTCCGTGGAGCGCTTCCTCGGCGTGCTCACCGAGCACTACGCGGGCGCCTTCCCGGCCTGGCTGGCACCGGTGCAGGTGGTGGGCATCCCGATCGCCGACGCGCACGTGCCGTACCTGCAGGATGTGGCCAAGAAGCTGAGCGAGCGCGGCATCCGGATCGAGGTCGACTCCTCCGACGACCGCATGCAGAAGAAGATCCGCAACGCGCAGAAGTCCAAGGTGCCTTACATGCTGCTCGCCGGCGACGACGACATCGCCAACGGGGCGGTGTCGTTCCGGTACCGGAGCGGGGAGCAGAAGAACGGCGTCCCCGTCGAGGAGGCGATCGCCGAGATCGTCAACGCCGTGGAACGCCGCATCCAGGTCTGACCCGGGGCTTGGCTTTCAGAGGTCTGGCTTCAGCGGTACGGCGGAGCGGCCGCGTTCTGGCTGCTCCGCCGTACCCGCGCTGCCCGGCCTGGCTTACTTGGCCAGCGGCTGGCCCTGCTTGTCGGTGAACTTGCCGATGAGGATCATGATGAAGTCGATCAGCACCCACACGCCGAAGCCGCCGAAGGTGACGATCATGAGGATGCCCGTGCCGATCTTCCCGACGTAGAAGCGGTGCACGCCGATCACGCCCAGGAAGAAGCAGAGCAAGACGGCCACGATCCATGACTTGGTCATGAGAGGTCCTTTCGGTTTTGGGGGATTGGCCGGGCGTACCCGACCTGTAGTGCGTGCGGGAAGGATCAACCGCAGGGCACCGGACCCTAGCAAGATCTCCGGGCCGTCGCAGAGGGTTCGTGGACGATGCGTCCAATATCCTGGCAGGCATCGCGCTGGAGCTGAGCGTGGCGGCGGTCAAGAGCGCGCTGCAGCGGGCGCACGCCACGCTCCGGACGCACCTGCCCGAGCGGCGTCCCGTCACGGCCCCGAGCGAGGAGGAACGCGCGGTGCTGCGCCGCTACATGGACGCCTCCGTGGCAGGAGATCTGTCGGCGCTCGCGGCGCTGCTGCGCGGCAGACGATGCCTCCCGCTTCGCCCGTGTACGACGGACGCGCGGGCGTGCGAGTGGTGAGGGGCTGAGGCGGGCCTCCGTAGGGTGGCACCGGTCGGTTCGGCGGGTGTACGACCGGTGCCGATACCCCAAACCGGGGGCGGGTCAGGTGGAGCCCCGGTGGTCAGGTGGGGAAGGGCGTTTCCTCATCCTCGCGGGGGGTCTGGGGTGCCGGGCGGGCCTCGCCGGGGAGGCGGACGTCGTCCACCGTCACGTTGACCTCCACGACGCGCATGCCGAGCATGTGGCTGACGCTTCTGGCCACGTTGGCCTTGACGTCGGAGGCGACCTCCATCACGACATGTCCGTACTCGACCACAATCGTCAGGCTCACTGTCACCTGGCGGTCCTGGATCTGCGCGCTGACACCCTGGTTGCCGCGCCGGGATCCGATGCCGATGCGATCGCGTACGGACTCGAACGCCCTCGCCAGGTCGCCACCCATGTCGACGACCCCGGCCACTTCGAGCGCCGCCAGGGCGGCGATCTTCTCGACCACCTCGTCAGCGACATTGATCCGCCCCTTCACGACGGCACCAGGGGAGGGCGCCTCGGAAGGCCGCCCATCCGGCCGGAGGTCGCCGGGCGCGGTGAGCGCATCCAGTTCAGCGGCCGACAGGTCGGACGGATCGGTTGACGGGTCGAGATGGTCGGCTGACGGGACGGGGTGTTCGGCTATGGCATCGGTCATCGCGGCCTCCTGTAGGCAAGTGCCCTGTAGGCAAGTGCTAGGGATTGTGCCGGAAGAACACCCCGTTTGTCCGTGGACCTATGCTGCTAGTTATGCACGATCAGGCAGGGGCAGGGGCCCCCGACAACTTCCAGCGTCTGTGGACCCCGCATCGCATGGCCTACATCAAGGGCGAGAACAAGCCGACGGGCACCGGCCCCGACGACGGGTGCCCGTTCGACGCGATCCCCAGAATGAGCGACGAGGAAGGCCTGATCGTTGCCAGAGGCGAGCTGGTCTACGCCGTGCTCAACCTCTACCCCTACAACTCCGGCCACCTGATGGTCGTGCCCTACCGGCACGTGTCCGACTACGACGAGCTGGCGGCGGGCGAGCTGGTCGAGCTGGGGGAGTTCACGCAGAAGTCGTTGCGCGCGCTGCGCAAGGCCAGCGGCGCCCAGGGCTTCAACGTCGGCATGAACCTCGGCCACGTCGCGGGCGCGGGCATCGCCGCCCACCTGCACCAGCACGTGGTGCCCAGGTGGGGCGGCGACACGAACTTCATGCCGGTCGTCGCCCAGACCAAGGTTCTCCCGCAACTGCTCCGCGACACCCGCCAACTCCTCGCCGACGCCTGGGACTGACCCGAGGCGGCCGGCTACTTCGTCGCGGGCGCTAAGTCGGCGGTGGCCTCGAGGGCCGGATCGGGGGTGGGGCGGAGTGCGCCGATGCCGGTTGCCAGCAGCAGCGGCACCGCCAGCGCCAGCGCCATGGACAACACGGCCGCGCCGGAGTCGTTGACCAGCATCCCGACCACGCCGCTGACGAGCGTGCCGATCAGCCCGGCACGCAGCGCGGGAGAGTGCTCGAACGCCGCCGGCACCACCCCGGCCGAAGCCTGCTCGGGCCGCAGAATGGCGTACACGAGGAACGCCAGGGCCACGATCACGATCGGCATCAGGTTGGGGCTGAGCAAGGTGGCGAGCATGGCCTGGAGCTTGCGCAGGATGACGTCGAACGCCTCCCCGCTGAGCACCTGCCCCACGAACCTGCCCAGGTGCGTCTGCTCGTCCGGCGGCCGCAGGTAGTTGATCCAGGCGAACGCCATCACGATCACCCCTCCGGCCACGCAGAACGCGCCCAGCTTCACCAGCGAGACCTTCTTGCCCGCCAGGATCAGCGCGGTCACCGCGATGCCCGGCACGAACGCGATGACACCGCCGAAGTCGCTGCCCATCCCGGACCCGCCGAGCACCATCGCGAACGCCCCCAGCACCACGATCGCGGCCAGCCCCACCTTGCCCGGCCACCGGTGCGCAATGACCGTGGTGGCCAGCAGCGTGCCGGTGGCCAGCAGCGCGAACGGGATGTTGCCCAGGCCGAAGTAGCGGGCACCCTGTTCGGCGCTGTAGCCCATGAAGCTGTTGAGCTGCAGTGTGGTGCCGGTGAGCAGGTCACCGGCGAGCGTGAGCGCGGTGATGGTGGCGACCACGGCCAGCGGGCCGAGTGGCCTGCGCCGCCAGGGCCCGGCCAGCGCCAGCACGGTGATCGCGGCCCACCAGGCCAGCATGCCGCCGAACAGTTGCAGGTGGTCGGCCCAGGGCAGAAGGTTGACCAGGAACGAGGTGACGGGCAGGGCCGCCAGCGCCACGGCGGCGCCGCGTACCCAGGACAGGCTCTTGCGGCGGCGCAGCAGCAGGAAGGCCAGCACGTAGAACAGGACCTGGAGCACCGCCAGCGCGGTGAAGTAAGGTCCCTTCGCCGAGCGCATGGTCTGGGCGGTGGCGTCGGCGCGCTGGAGCCGTTCGAACGTCGCTCCGTGCTCGCCCACCTGCATCGGCACGCCCACCACCGTGCTCGGCACCGCCACGCCCAGCTTGGTCAGCACGGTGGAGGTCAGGTCGGGCAGGATCGAGATGTCCTCGCGGCGGGTGGAGGCCGCGCCGAGCAGGCGGCCCTGCGCGCCCGGCTCGCGTAGCGCGGCCACCCGCAGGTGAGGTACGGAGCCGTGGTCGGACAGCCCCGCGAGCAGCACCGTCGTGTCGGCGGGCAGGACGGCCAGCAGCGCGCCCGCCTTGGCGTCGGCCAGGCGCAGCGCCTCGCGGCGCTGGGCGGTGCTGAGCTGGTCGGGCACCTTGGGCAGCCGGTCGCCGGTCAGGTAGGGGCGGATGAGGTCGTCCACGTCCATGGCGATCATCCGGCACTGCTGCAGGTCGGCGGTCCTAACCTGGAGTGGGGAGGCGTGGTAGCGCTGCACCGCGCCCTGCCGGTCGGCCAGCGCCAGCGCGGCGCCCGGGCCGATCGCGATCGAGCACTGCCCGGCCGACTTGAGCGCCTCACCCAGGGTGCCCGCGTTGCGCTGCCCGGCCACGTCGATGAGATAGCGGTAGTCGGGAATGACCGCACCGTTGCCCTGGGCCTCGGGCATGGGGGCCGCGCCGCAGCCGTAGCCGACCGCCGACCTGGTGCCCGCCGACACGGTCAGCCAGCCGTCGTAGGGGCAGGTCACGTTGCCGACGGTACGGACCGAGAGCGAGCCGATGGCGCTCGACCTGGCCAGCTCCCAGAGGTTGGGGGTGTCGGCCTGGGTGACGTCGTTCCAGTGCAGGCCGGACACTCCGATGAGCGCCACCCGCCCGGCGGGCTCCTCCGCCCGCGCCGCCCCGGCGACGAGTCCCTGTCCGACCAGCAGCTGACCGACCAGCACGGCCAGTACGACTAGCGCGCGCCTCACGCCGATGACCTCCCGGGATCGATGAAGCTCCGTGGCGCGGGGAGTGGGGATCGTGCTCCGGCGCCACCGGACCCGACTACCTTCTCATGCTGCGGGAGCAACGCGAGCGCCTTGTGGACAACGAGACCCCACGTTCCGCCCTTGTGGACAACGCTGCCCTGCCCGGGGTGACGCATGCCGGGAAGCCGGGGTGGGCAGCAGGCGCGCGACTACGAAGACGTGGCGATCCCGTGCCCGCCCGGCCCGCGTGTCAGACCGCGTCGACCTTCACCCTGACCGGCTTGCTCTCGTGGTCGAGCCGGTCGAGCGACGTGATCAGGTAGGTGCCCTCCGACTTCGCCGCGAACGACGGGTCGGTGACGACGGCCACCAGGTTGCGGGCGTCGGTCGTGTGGCAGTCCTTGCCCGACTTCGGCACCTGGTAGACGGCGTACGCCCGAGCCCCCGCGGAAGGCTTCCACGACATCCTGGGCCCCACCGCCATGGCGCCGGCCGGGACGACCGGGGCCGGGGCGGCCGGGGCCTGGCCCCCGCGGTCCTTCATGAGGGGCAGCAGGGCCGGGCGGCTGTAGTGGGTCTTGGCGAGGCGGTCCATCGCCCCCAGCGGGTTGGTCAGGAGCTGCTTGGCGCTGAAGTAGACGTCGCCGTCGACCTGCTCGCGTTCGCGGTCGAGGCTCACGTGCGCGGCCAGTTCGCCCGGCTTGGTCCAGGCCTTGTCGTCCTTGGTGCCCACCCGGTAGAGGGCCTGCCCGATGTACAACTGCACATCGCTGTCCTCGACCTCGTCGGCCCACCAGCGCACCAGCGTGCCGTAGTCGGCCGCCTTGAAGCCGCGCGGCCAGTAGAGCTGCGGCAGCACGTAGTCGACCGTGCCCGACTTGATCCACTCCCGCGCATCCGCATAAATCGAGTCGTACGCGGACATGCCCGAAGTGTCGGAGCCGGACGGGTCGTTGGACTTGTTACGCCAGATGCCGAACGGGCTGATCCCGAACTTGACGTACCCCTTGGCCGCGTGCACCGCCGTGTCCACCTGGGCCACGAGCTTGTTGACGTTGTCGCGCCGCCACCCGGCGAGCTTCTTGCCCTTGCCGTACTTCGCGAACGCCGCCTTGTCGTCGAACGTCTGGCCCGCCACCGGATAGGGGTAGAAGTAGTCGTCGAAGTGCACGCCGTCCACGTCGTAGCGGTTCACCACATCGGTGATGACCTTCGTCACGTGATCGCGCACCGCGGGCAGGCCCGGGTTGTAGTAGAGGCGGCCGCCGTACTTGACCGCCCAGTCCGGGTGCTGCCGCGCGGGATGGCCCGCAGGCAGCTTCGCGGTGCTGTCGCCATAGGAGGCGCGGTACGGGTTGAACCAGGCGTGGAACTCCATGCCCCGCTTGTGCGCCTCGTCGATCAGGAACGGCAGCGGATCCCAGCCCGGGTCCTTGCCCGCCGTACCCGTCAGATATTGCGACCACGGCTCCAGCGACGACTTGTAGAGCGCGTCGGAGGCGGGCCGCACCTGGACGAAGACCGCGTTGAGATTGCGCTTGGCGGCGCTGTCCAGGATCTTCACGTATTCGGCCCGCTGCCTGTCGGGCTTGAGCCCGGCCTTGGACGGCCAGTCGATGTTCATGGTCGTGGCGATCCACACCCCGCGCAGCTCCCGCTTCGGATAGCGGCCGTCGGCCTTGCAGGCCGCGGTGGGGGCGGCGGCGGTCGTCGTGTTCTCGCTCGCCGCGGGGCGCTCTCCGGGACCGAAGAAATAGGCGGCGCCGGTGGCCACCACCGCGAGAGTCGCTGCAGCTAGGAGTGGGCGTCCAGTTCGCATAGTGCCAACCAGTGTGTCAGGTGGCGCGCGATGCTCGGTACGAAAAACCGAAATCAACTCGTGATGCTTCTGTGACAAAAGCACATTGCTGGGCCGGGAGGGAGTAAATCCCTCCCGGCTCCTTCACGGGTCACTCCGTGGCCGCCACCTTGTTCGCGAGGTTGGGCGGCAGCGGTTCGTAGCGCAGGAACGTGCGCTGGAATGTGCCGGTGCCGTGTGACATGGATCTCAGGTCGATGGCGTACCGCGTGATCTCCAGCTCGGGCACCTCCGCCTTCACCAGCGTGCGTCCCGTGCCGACGGGCTCGGTGCCGAGCACCCGCCCCCGCCGGGACGACAGGTCGGACATCACCGACCCCACAAAGTCGTCGGCCACCAGCACCGACAGCTCGTCCACCGGCTCCAGCAGCAGCGTCGGCACCTTCGCCGCCGCCTCCTTCAGCGCGAGCTGCCCGGCGATCTGGAAGGCCATGTCGGAGGAGTCGACCGAGTGGGCCTTGCCGTCGTACAGGGTGACGCGCACGTCCACCATCGGGTATCCGGCGACGACGCCCCGCTCCATCTGGGCCCGCACGCCCTTCTCCACCGACGGGATGAACTGGCGGGGCACCACCCCGCCCACGATCTTGTCCACGAACTCGAAACCCCCTCCGGACGGCAGGGGCTCGACCTCGAGGTGGCAGATCGCGTACTGGCCGTGGCCGCCGGTCTGCTTGACGTTGCGGCCCATCGCCTGGCACCTGCCGCCGAACGTCTCGCGCAGCGGCACCCGCAGCTCCACCCGCTCCACCTCGACGCCGTGGCGCTTGGACAGGCGGTCGAGCAGCACGTCGGTGTGCGCCTCGCCCATGCACCACAGGACGAGCTGCCTGGTCTCGGCGTTGTTCTCCAGCCGGAGCGTCGGGTCCTCGGCCACCAGCCTGCCGAGGGCCTGCGACAACTTGTCCTCGTCGGCCTTCGACTTGGCCCTGATCGCCACGGGCAGCAGCGGGTCGGGCATGTCCCAGGCGGTCATCAGCAGCGGTTGTTCGACGTCGGACAGGGTGTCGCCGGTCTCGGCCCGCGACAGCTTGGCCACCGCCACGATGTCGCCCGCGACGCCCTTGGCGGCGCCGCGCTGCTGCTTGCCCAGCGGGCAGGTCAGGGTGCCGATGCGCTCGTCGACGTCGTGGTCCTCGTGCCCGCGCTCGGCCAGGCCGTGCCCGGACACGTGCACCGTCATGTCGGGGCGCAGCGTGCCGGAGAAGACGCGTACCAGGCTGATGCGGCCCACGTACGGGTCGCTGGTGGTCTTGACGACCTCGGCGACGAGCGGCCCGTCGGGGTCGCAGGCGACGCCCTTGACCGGCTTGCCGGACGTGTCCGAGATCTCGGGCATGGCATGTTCGGGCGGAGCCGGGAAGCCCTGCGTGACCAGCTCCAGCAGCTCCTGCGCGCCGACCCCGAGCCCGGTGCAGAGCACCGGGAAGAAGCTGCCGCGCGCGACGGCCTTCTCCAGGTCCTCGATGAGGACCTTGGTGTCGATGGGCTCGCCTTCGAGGTACCGGTCCATGAGCGATTCGTCCTCGCTCTCCTGGATGATCCCCTCGATCAGGACGCCGCGATGCTCCTCGATCTGCGTCTCGTACTCCGCGCCGGGCTCCTTCTCGGTACGGGTGCCCGTGGCGTAGTTGTAGAACTTCTGCGACAGCAGCCCGATCAGCCCGTTGACGTGACCATTGGTGATCACCGGGAGATAGAGCGGCGCGACGCCGTCACCGAAGACGTCCTGGCAGGTCGCGAGCACCTCGTCGAAGTCGGCCCGCTGGTGGTCGATCTTGGTGATCACCACCGCCCGCGGCATGCCGACCTGGGCGCACTCCTCCCAGAGCATCTGGGTGAGCCCGTCGATCCCCTCGGAGGCCGACACCACGAACAGCGCGGCGTCCGCCGCGCGCAGCCCCGCGCGCAGGTCGCCCACGAAGTCGGCGTAACCAGGGGTGTCGAGAAGATTGATCTTGATACCGTTGTGCACCAGCGGTGCCACGGCGAGGTTGACCGACCGCTGCTGCCGGACCTCCACCTCGTCGAAGTCGCTGACCGTGTTGCCGTCCTCCACCCGGCCCGGGCGCTGAATGGTGCCCGTCGCGGCCAGCAGCTGCTCGACGAGGGTCGTCTTACCCGCTCCTGAGTGGCCGACCAGCACGACATTGCGTATCGCATCCGCCCTGTCGGCCGTGGGTGCCCTGCCCGCGGCTCCTACGGCACCGCCCGTGTTTCGTTCAGCCACATCGGCCTCCCGCGTCGTCGGTTCGTTGTCCAACGCCGCGCCCGCGCGGAGGGTGACTTGAAACCGCATGGACGCGGTGTGTTCACCAAATACCCATGTGGCGGATATCACAAGGGGGGTGGGGCAAAGAAAGTTGTCAGTCGCTTCATGGCCTACGATCGGACGGCGATGCTCAAACTCCTGCGCCCGGCCATGACCCGGATACTCACCCCGCTGGGCAGGGCTCTCGTCGGCCGCGGGATCGGCCCGGACGCCGTCACGGCGATCGGCACCCTCGGCACGGTCGTGTCCGCCCTGCTCTTCTTCCCCCTGGGACAGCTGACCTGGGGCGCTCTCGTGATCACCGTCTTCGTGCTGTTCGACCTGCTCGACGGCGTGGTGGCCAGGCTCGGCGGGAAGGGGGGCAGCACCTGGGGGGCGTTCCTCGACTCGACGCTCGACCGGGTGGCCGACGCCGCCATCTTCGCCGGCCTGATCTTGTATTTCATCTCCAGAGACGACACTCTGATGGCCGCGGTGACGCTGGTCTGCCTGGTCGCGGGCACTCTGGTCTCCTATGCCAAGGCCAGGGCCGAGGGGCTCGGGCTGACGGCCGACGTGGGGCTGGCCGAACGGCCGGAGCGGCTGGTCGTGGCGCTGGTCGCGGCCTGCTTCTCGGGGCTCGGCGTGCCGTACGTGCTGCCCGCCGGGATGTGGCTGCTCGCGGCGGCCAGCCTGATCACCGTGGGGCAGCGGGTCATACACGTTTACCAGCAGACGAGGGAGAGATGAGCGAGCAGGCTTCCTTCAGCGATCGCGTGGTGGCCGCGGGCTTCGCGGCCGGGTGGAAGCTCGTGCCGCTGCTGCCCGAGCGCCCGACGGCCGCGGTCTTCCGCTTCCTGGCCGACCGGGTCTGGAGCAGGCGCGGCAAGTCCGTACGCCGGCTGGAGTCCAACCTGGCCAGGGTCACCGGACTCGACGCCGGCAGCCGCGAGTTGCGCGAGCTCAGCAGGGCCGGCATGCGCTCCTACCTGCGCTACTTCCACGAGATCTTCCGGCTGCCGGCCATGAGCGTCGAGGAGATCGTCCGCCGCAGCCACGTCATCGGGGCCGAGCACGTGCACACCAACGTGGCGGCGGGCCGGGGCGTGGTGCTGGCGCTGCCGCACATGGGCAACTGGGACCAGGCGGGCGCGTGGCTGGTGGGCGTGGGCCATCCGTTCGCGACCGTGGCCGAGCGGCTCAAGCCGGAGTCGCTGTTCCGCCGCTACGTGGCCTTCCGCGAGGGCCTGGGCATGGAGGTGCTGCCGCTCACCGGCGGCGACGGGCACAACTTCGGCACCCTGGCCACGCGGGTGCGCAAGGGCGGTGTCGTGTGCCTGCCCGCCGAGCGCGACCTCACCAAGAGCGGCATCGAGGTGCGCTTCTTCGGCGCGACCACCAAGATGCCCGCCGGGCCGCCGCTGCTGGCCGTGCAGACGGGGGCCGCGCTGCTGCCCGCCATCCTCTACTCCGTGGGCGACGACTGGGGCATCCACATCCACGAGGAGATCCCCGTTCCCGCCGAGGGCACCCGGAAGGAGAAGGTCGCGGCGGTGGCGCAGGGGCTGAGCGACGTGTTCGAGAAGGGGATCTCCGAGCATCCGGAGGACTGGCACATGCTGCAGCGGCTCTGGCTGGAAGACCTGCCGCGATGAGGATCGGCATCGTCTGTCCCTATTCGTGGGACATGCCCGGCGGGGTCAAGCAGCACATCGACGATCTGGCGCAGGCGCTGATGGCGCTGGGGCACGAGGTGTCGGTGATCGCGCCGGCGGCCGACGACGAGGACCTGCCCCCCTACGTGACCGGGGCCGGGCGGGCGATGCCGGTGCCGTACAACGGGTCGGTGGCCAGGATGTCGTTCGGCTTCCTGTCGGCGGCGCGGGTGCGGCGGTGGGTGCGTACGGGCGGGTTCGACGTGCTGCACATCCACGAGCCGCTGATCCCGAGCCTGGGCGTGCTGGCCTGCTGGGCGGCCAAGGGGCCGATCGTGGCCACGTTCCACGCGTCGTTCTCGCGCTCGCGGGCGATCGCGGTGGCCGAGCCGCTGCTGCGCAGCGCGCTGGAGAAGCTGAGCGGCCGCATCGCGGTCTCCGACGCGGCCCGCAAGAGCCTGGTCGAGCAGTTCGGCGGCGACGCGGTGCTGATCCCGAACGGCGTCACCGTCGCCCGCTACACCGAGGCCGAGCCGCTCGACGGGTGGGGGCCCGACGAGGCCACGATCGGCTTCCTGGGCCGGATGGACGAGGAACGCAAGGGCCTGCCGATCCTGCTCGACGCGTTCGGCACGCTGGCGGCCGAGCGGCCTGATCTGAAGCTGCTCATCGCCGGGCCGGGCGACGCGAAGGACGTCTTTGATCGGGTGCCGAAACGTTTCCGCGACCGGGTGACGGTGCTCGGCCTGGTCAGCGAGGCCGACAAGATCCGCGCCTACCACTCGGTCGACGTGTTCTGCGCGCCCAACACGCGCGGGGAGAGCTTCGGCATCGTGCTGGCCGAGGCCATGGCGTCCGGGGCCACGGTGCTGGCCAGCGACATCCCCGCTTTCCGCAGGGTTCTCGGGGGCGGCCAGGCGGGCGCGCTGTTCGCCAACGGCGACGCCGCGTCGCTGGCGTGCGAGGCCGCCGCGCTGCTCGACACGCCCGAGCGCCGGGCCAAGCTGGCCGCCGAGGCGCTGGTGGCGGTCAGGAAGTACGACTGGTCCACGGTCGCGCGGGACGTGGTACGCGTCTACGAGACGGTCACCACCAGCGGCGCGGGACGAGTCGAAGAGGACCTGTGACCTGACGACGGGCGCCTGGAGGAGGACCTGTGACATCCACCATGATCGTGCTGATCGTGGGCATCGTCGTGGTGCTCACGGCCGTCTACATCTCCTGGCGCGCGGGCCGGCTCGACCGCCTGCACATCCGGCTGGAGCTGGCCAGCGAGTCGCTCGACGCCGCGCTGATGCGGCGCAGGGCGGTGGTGCTGGAGCTGGCCGGATCGCGCCTGCTCGACCCCGCCACCTCGCTGGTGCTGGCCGCCGCCGCCCACGAGGCCAGGACGGCCGGTCCCGAGGAGCGCGAGCACGCCGAGAGCGACCTGTCGCGGGCCCTGCGCGCGGCCGTGGACCAGGAGCGCTTCAGGGAGAAGCTGTCGGAGGCGCCCGGCGGCCGCGACCTGCTGGACGAGCTCGGCACGGCCGTGGCCAAGGTGGTCTACTCGCGCCGCTTCTACAACAACGCCGTAGGGGTCACGCGTACGGCCCAGCGCCGCTGGCTCGCCAGAACCCTGCGCCTGGCCGGGCACACCGAATTCCCGCAGTTCTTCGAGATCGATGACAATCCGCCGGCGACTATGGCAACTGAATGACCTAGTTTGGGGAAGCCAGTAAGCTTCATCCCGTTTTCAGGGCTGAGGCGAGGAGTGTTACAGGTGCGGCTACCCCGGACAATCATGATCTGGCTGGCCGGAGCGGCCGTGCTGCTGCCCGTCGCGGCCTGCTCCTCCGACGAACCCGCCCCCGGCAAGGCGCCGCAGGCCGCCACGGTCGCGCCGACCGGGGAGCCCGTCGCGGCCAAGGGGCATCCCTTCACCGGCAAGCCGTACGAGTCGCTCAGGCCGGTGCTCGCCGTGAAGATCGAGAACACCGCGGCGGGCAAGCCGCAGCTCGGGCTGAAAAGCGCGGACATCGTCTACATCGAGCAGGTCGAAGCGGGTCTGACCAGGCTCATGGCGGTCTTCTCCTCCAAGCTGCCCGCCAAGGTGGGTCCCGTGCGCAGCGCCCGCATCTCCGACCTGCACATCGCGCCGCAGTTCGGCAAGCCGGCCTTCTCCTACTCCGGCGCGCAGACCAAGATGTTGCCGTTCATCGCCGAGGCGTCGCTGTTCGACGTGGGCGACACGCGCAACCCGGGCGCGTACTTCCGCCAGTCCGGCCGCTTCGCCCCGTACAACCTGTTCGCCAACACCAAGCAGCTCCTGGCCAAGGCGCCCAAGGCGACCAAGGCCAAGGACATCGGCTTCACCTTCGGCGAGGCCCCGGCCGAGGGCGGCGTGGAGAAGAAGTCGTACACCGTCAAGTGGCCCGCCGCGCGCTTCACCTTCGCCTGGTCGGCGGCGAAGGAGCAGTGGCTGATCTGGCAGGACGGCAAGAAGGACATGGCCGCCGAGGGTGGCCAGCTCGGGGCGCCGACGATCGTGATCCAGTACACCAAGACCGAGCGCTCGGAGTTCCACGACAAGAACCAGAGCTACACGCCGCTCGTGCACACCACCGGCAAGGGCAAGGCGATCGTGTTGCGCGACGGCAAGGCCTTCAACGCGAACTGGGAGCGGGAATCGGAGAAGGGCGGCACGACGTTCACCACGGAGAGCGGCGAGCCGATGAACTTCGCGCCCGGCCAGGTCTGGGTGGCCCTCGCCAGCCGCAAGCCCGTCATCCCCTAGCTGCCTGTCTGTATAGGCAGGGCGATAAATCCTGACATGTTGGCATGTCGGGGGTGAGGTCCTCCAGGACCTACCATGGGGTTGATAAATGACCAGCCGCCGTGAGAGCCCGTGAGGATGACCGTGTCCAGCAGCACGCCCGAAACCACTCCCGTCACCGGAACCGCCCGCGTCAAGCGCGGCATGGCCGAGATGCTCAAGGGCGGCGTCATCATGGACGTCGTCACCCCCGAGCAGGCGAAGATCGCCGAGGACGCCGGCGCGGTCGCGGTCATGGCCCTGGAGCGCGTGCCCGCCGACATCCGCGCCCAGGGCGGCGTGTCCAGGATGAGCGACCCCGACATGATCGACGGCATCATCGCCGCCGTGTCGATCCCCGTCATGGCCAAGGCCCGCATCGGCCACTTCGTCGAGGCCAAGGTGCTGCAGGCGCTGGGCGTGGACTACGTGGACGAGTCGGAGGTGCTCACCCCCGCCGACTACGCCAACCACATCGACAAGTGGCAGTTCACGGTGCCGTTCGTGTGCGGCGCCACCAACCTGGGCGAGGCCCTGCGCCGCATCACCGAGGGCGCGGCCATGATCCGCTCCAAGGGCGAGGCGGGCACCGGCGACGTCTCCAACGCCGTCACCCACATGCGCACCATCCGCGCCGAGCTCAGGCGGCTCACCTCGCTGCCCGAGGACGAGCTGTACGTCGCCGCCAAGGAGCTGCAGGCCCCCTACGAGCTGGTCGCCGAGGTCGCCAAGATCGGCAAGCTGCCCGTCGTGCTGTTCACCGCGGGCGGCATCGCCACCCCGGCAGACGCGGCGATGATGATGCAGCTCGGGGCCGAGGGCGTGTTCGTGGGCTCGGGCATCTTCAAGTCGGGCGACCCGGCCAGGCGCGCCGCGGCCATCGTCAAGGCCACGACCTTCTACGACGACCCCGACGTCATCGCCAAGGTCTCGCGCGGCCTGGGCGAGGCCATGGTCGGCATCAACGTCGACGAGATCCCGCAGCCGCACCGCCTGGCCGAGCGCGGCTGGTAATCCGGCGCGTCGTTGCAGGTCACAGGGTTTCACCGGGTGACATGATGATCTGCGCCAGGCAACGGACGCCGCATCCCGCATGGCGGGGCACCACGGCGGGCCCGCGTCCAGCGGGCTTCGCACCCACGATGTGACGGTGGAAATTGCCGAAAGAGGCGGCATCCGCGAAGGATGTCGCCTCTTTCGTGTTGTGTGGTGTTCACCACGTAGTCACGATTCTCAGTCAAGCTACGTGGCGTCCCCTCACCCTTGATCGTCACAGGAGTCACACGTGTCCAAGGTGAATCGCAGACACTTCCTCGTCACAGGGTTAGCCGCGGGTGCGGCCGCCGCGATCCCGGCCGGCGCCGCGCACGCCGAGCCCGAGCCCACCGCCGATCCCGCCGCAGAGACGGCCCAGAGCCTGGCCTCGCGCGGGCTGCGTACCGACCCGTTCACGCTCGGCGTCGCCTGCGGCGACCCGGACGACGAGGGCTTCGTGTTGTGGACCAGGCTGGCCCAGCAGCCCATGGCCGAGGACGGGCTCGGCGGCATGCCGCAGCGGCCGTTCCCGGTGCAGTGGCAGGTGTACGCCGACGAGCGCGGCCGGCGCGTCGTCCGCTCCGGCGTGACCGTGGCCACGCCGGAATGGGGCCACAGCGTGCACGTCGAGGTCCAGGGCCTGAGCTCCGACCGCGACTACTGGTACCGCTTCCGCGTCGGCCCGTACGTCTCCCAGGTCGGCCGCGCCCGCACGGCCCCGCACCCGCTCTCGTACGGCGGCGCGCTGTCCATGGCGTTCGTCTCGTGCGCCCAGTACGAGCACGGCTTCTTCACGTCCTACCGCAGGCTGGCCGAGGAGCGCCCCGACGCCATCCTGCACTTGGGCGACTACCAGTACGAGTACACCAAGAACACCTACACCATCCCCGGCGGCAACGTCCGCCACCACGAGGGCCCCGAGACCGAGACCCTGGCCAACTACCGCCAGCGCCACGCCCAGTACAAGGCCGACCCCGACCTCCAGGCCGCGCACGCCGCCGCGCCGTGGCTGGTCGTGTGGGACGACCACGAGGTGGACAACAACTGGGCCGACGAGGTGCCCGAGAAGCCCGAAGTGCCCCAGCCGAACTTCCTGACCAGGCGCGAGGCCGCCTTCCGCGCCTACTACGAGAACATGCCGCTGCGCCGCACCTCGATCCCGCGCGGCATCGACATGCAGCTCTACCGGCGCGTCAGGTGGGGCCGGATGGCCACGTTCCACATGCTCGACACCCGCCAGTACCGCGACGACCAGGGTTGCGGCGACGGCTACCAGGACTGCCCGGCCGCCGTCGACCCCGCGCGGTCGCTCACGGGGGCGGCGCAGGAGGCGTGGCTGCTGGACGGCTTCCGCCACTCGCGGGCGCAGTGGGACATCCTCGGCCAGCAGGTGTTCTTCGCCCAGCGCGACAACAACGCCGGCCCCGCCAAGATCACCAGCATGGACGCCTGGGACGGCTACGTCGCCTCCCGCCGGCGCATCACGCAGGGCTGGGTGGACGCCGAGGTCCGCAACCCCGTGGTCCTGACGGGTGACGTGCACGCCCACTGGGCCAGCGACCTCAAGCTCGACTACGACGACCCGACCGGGCCCTCCGTCGGCTCCGAGCTGGTGGCCACCTCCATCTCCACCGGCGGCAACGGCGCCGACTCCGACCCGGCCACGCACCCGTTCCTGGCGATCAACCCGCACCTGAAGTTCTACAACAACCAGCGCGGGTACGTGCTGACGAAGATCGAGCGCGACCAGCTGACGGCGGACTTCAAGGTCGTGCCGCAGGTGCAGACGCCCGGGTCCGAGGTCTACACGAGAGCCACGTTCGTGATCGAGGATCGGGTGGCGGGGGTGCGGCAGACGTACCTGCGGCCGCTGGATCCGGCGCTGCGCATGCAGCCGATGACGGCGGAGGAGACGGTCCGCCTGGAGACCGAACGCCCGTAACCCTCCCAGACCGGCACAGGGCCGGACCAGGCACGCGCCTGGTCCGGCCCTGTCGCGCCGGCCCCGTAGGAAGATCCCGGGCCATCCTGGTGTTGAATTGTCGGAACCCGCACCCGGACGGAAGGATCGACTGTGCCCACGATCGGTGTACTCGCTCTCCAGGGAGACGTGCGCGAGCATGTGCGCATGCTTCAGGAGGCAGGCGCGTCGGCCACCGCCGTACGCCGGCCCGCCGAGCTGGACGCGGTCGACGGCCTGGTCATCCCCGGCGGCGAGTCCACCACCATGTGGAAGCTCGCCGAGACCTTCGACATGCTGCAGCCGCTGCGGATGCGGATCAAGGAAGGCCTGCCCGCCTACGGCTCCTGCGCCGGCATGATCATGCTGGCCGACAGGATCGAGGACGGCGTCGCGGGCCAGCAGACGATCGGCGGCATCGACATGGTGGTCAGGCGCAACGCGTTCGGCCGCCAGGTCCACTCGTTCGAGTCCGACCTGGACTTCGCCGGGGAGCGGGTGCACGCGGTGTTCATCCGGGCGCCCTGGGTCGAATCCGTCGGCGCCGACGTCGAAGTGCTGGGCAGGTGCGAGCCTGGGGATAGGATCGTCGCGGTCCGGCAAGGGCCGTTGCTCGCGACGTCGTTCCACCCCGAGCTGACCGGGGACACGCGCGTGCACCGTTACTTCGTAGACATGCTGAGGGAGCTCTAGGTAATGTCCGGCCACTCCAAATGGGCGACGACGAAGCACAAGAAGGCCGCGCTCGACGCCAAGCGCGGCAAGCTGTTCGCGAAGCTCATCAAGAACATCGAGGTGGCGGCCCGGACCGGTGGCCCTGACCCGGACGCCAACCCCACCCTCTTCGACGCCATCTTCAAGGCGAAGAAGAACTCCGTGCCCAACGACAACATCGAGCGGGCCCGCAAGCGCGGCGGCGGCCTGGAGGCCGGCGGCGCCGACTGGCAGACCATCATGTACGAGGGCTACGCGCCCGGCGGCGTCGCCGTGCTCATCGAGTGCCTCACGGACAACCGCAACCGCGCCGCCTCCGAGGTGCGCGTCGCGCTCACCCGCAACGGCGGCTCGCTGGCCGACCCCGGGTCCGTCTCCTACATGTTCAACCGCAAGGGCGTCGTGATCGTGCCCAAGGAAGGGCTCGACGAGGACACCGTGCTCATGGCCGTGCTCGACGCGGGCGCCGAGGAGGTCAACGACCTGGGCGAGTCGTTCGAGGTCGTCTCCGAGGCCGGGGATCTGGTGCCGGTGCGCAAGGCGCTGCAGGAGGCCGGGATCGACTACGACTCGGCCGAGTCGGGCTTCCTGCCGACGATGAGCGTGCCGCTGGACGAGGAGGGCGCCAAGAAGGTGTTCCGGCTCATCGACGCGCTGGAGGACAGCGACGACGTGCAGAACGTCTTCGCCAACTTCGACGTCTCCGACGACGTGCTGGCGGCGCTGGACTAAGCGGTTCGCTTCCGCAGGGGCTCGGTTCCGCCGGTCCCCTGGTGTGCCGCGCGCCCGCTCGGACGCGTTTCACGTGGGGTCTTGGCGTGCGAGGGAGGGTCGCGGCGGCGTAGGGTCGGCTGACGTGACTTCCCCCACCCCTCCACAGGCACCCTCTCCCGCGCTCGGCTGGCTGCTGGCCGTGCCTGCGCTGCTCGGCACCCTGATCTCCCTCGTGCTGCCGACGGGGCAGACGATCTGGCTCAGCCTCCAGAGCGGTGGCGTATTACGGGAGAGCACCTTCGTCGGGCCGGCCAACTACGCCGAGTTGCTGGGCGAGGGCGAGTTCTGGCGGGCGCTGGGGTTCACGCTCTCGCTGATCGTGATGCCGCTGCTGGTGGCCCTGGTCGTGGGGCCACTGCTGGCCCTGTCACTCGACCGGGCGGGCACCTGGCCGCGGCGGGCCGGGCGGATCGCGCTGTCGCTGGCCGTCGTCACGTTCTCCCCGGTGGGGGTGGCGGCGGCCTGGATCCGGGGGGCGATGCCGAACGCGTCCGGCGTGGCCACCCTGGCCGAGGGGCTGCGTGATCCGGCCACGGCGCCGGGAACGCTCCGGCTGATCATCGTGGCCGCCACGTTCGGGGTGGTCTGCGCGCTGGCCCTCACCGCGTTCCTGCCCGCCCTGCGCGGCGGCAGCGTCGCGCCCGCGATGCTCGTGGTCGGGGCGCTCGTCGGGCTCGCCACGGTCGCGGTGGGGCTCCAGGTGTTCTCGATCGGGCTGGTGCTCACCAGGGGAGGGCCTGAGCGCTCCACAGAGACGCTCGCGGGCCTGCAGTACGACTACGCCTTCAGATTGGCCGAATTCGGCCCTGGTGCGGCCGTCGCGGCCCTCACGGGGGTGATCGTGGGCGTGCTCGGCATCGTCGCCACGGTCATCGCGGTGGCCTCGCGCACGCGGATCACGCTGACCCCGCGAGTCGCGCCCAGCGCCGCGTACCCGCCCGCCGGCGGCTTGACCGAGCGCAGGCCGGGTCCGGTCGGTGTGGCCGTCGGCGTGACGGTGCTGGTCGTCGTCGTGGCCGTCGCGCTCGTGTGCACCTGGCCCTGGATCGACGGCGTGCTGGCCGTGCCGGAGAACGGGGTGGGCGGCCTGCGGGCGCAGCTGAACACCTGGGTGCCCGCCGTCGCGGGGGCGCTCGTGTCGGTGGGCGTCGCCTACCTGGCCGCGCTCGGCATCGGCGGTCTGCGGCCGCTCGGGCGGGGGAGTGAGTGGTCGCTGCTGGTGTTCGCGCCCTGGTTGTTCGTCGGCCCGGGCCCGCTCGGCGTCGCGAACTGGCAGAACATGCGCAACATGGGCCTCATCGACACCTTCCTCGCCCTGTTCCCGCCCCTCCTGGTGAGCGTCCCGGCGTTGCTGGTGCTCACGCTGCTGTGCAAGGGGCTGGCGGAGCGTACCGACCGGGACTTCTTCAGCGGCGTGTTCCTGCCCTCGCTCCCCATGGCGGGCATCCTCGCCGGGGCCGTCGCGCTGATGAACGCCCAGGACCTGCTCTGGCCGCTGCTCGTGGCCCAGAAGTCCGAGCTGTTCACCGCTCCTGTCGCGCAGATGGCCCAGCTCGGCGGGTTCACCGTGGCCACGCCCGACGTCGGCGCCGCGACGCCGCTGGTCGTGGTGGTCGTCGCGCTGGTCGCCGCCGTGGCGGCGCAGGTGTTCTACCTCGACAGGCTCGCCGTCACGACAAACGGTTCGCGGCCTCGTACGCCCGCTGCATAGATTGTGTCGTTGTGGAAATTCGCGACGTGACTCCCGATGACCTTGACGGCGTCCTTGACCTGCGCAGGCGCTCGTTCGGCCCGCTGTCGGCGGCCGACAAGGCGCAGTGGCGGCGGGCCGTGCTCCCGGTGCTCGCCGAGGGGCGTTACCTGGGGGTGTTCGACGGGTCCAGGCTCGCCGGGGCGGCCCGGCTGCGGCAGTTCACCCAGTGGTGGCACGGCAGGCCGCAGCCGATGGCGGGGATCGCGGGGGTCACCGTCAACCCCGAAGACCGCGGGCGCGGCGTCGGCACCCGGCTCATGCGGGCCGTCATCGACCGCGGCGTGGCGCTCGGCGACGCGGTGTCCGCGCTCTATCCGGCCACCACGCCCATCTACCGCGCGCTCGGCTACGAGCACGCCGGGGCGCAGCACAACGTGACGCTCCCGGCCGAGTCGCTGCGCCAGATCCGGCCGTCCGGGCAGGTCAAGCTGCGCAGGATGGGGCCCGGTGACGCGGCGGAGGTGGTCGCCGTGCTGCACCGCGTCCACGGTGCCGCCCGCGCCAGCGGTCCCGTTTCCTGGGACGTACGCACCTGGGCCCTGTGGCTCGGCAACGAGGACGACTTCCTCTACCTCGCCGACGACGGCTACGTCATCTACCGGTGGCGCGGCGACGACATCCGGGTCGAAAGCCTCGTCGCCGGATCGGGGGAGACCCTCAGGGCGCTGTGGTCCCTGGTGGGCACCGCCTCGTCGATCGCGCACGACGTCATCGCGCCCGTGGCTCCCGACGACCCGGTGTTGTGGCTGCTGCGCGAGCGCTCGAAGGAGCGGGTCACGCAGGTGCGGTGGATGTTCAGGGTGCTGGACGTGGCCGCCGCGGCCGAGCGCAGGGGTTATCCGGAGCACGTGGCCTGCGACGCCGTCGTCACCGTGGACGACCCGCTCAGCGGCGGGGGCACGTGGCGGCTGGAGATCTCGGGCGGTTCGGGCGCGGCCACGCCGGTCTCATCGCCCGGCGTTCAGCTCAGCGTGAACGGCTTCTCCGCCCTGTACGCCGGAATCCCGACGGCCACGCTGCGACTCGGCGGGCTCATGTCCGGAGATGACCGATACGACGAGGCCCTCGACTCGGCCTTCGCCGCGAAGCCGTACATGCTTGAGTACTTCTGACAGGCGTTTCCCGGTGCACGGCCACCTCAGCCGGAGTAGAGTCTCGTGCCGAACTGATGTTCGGCGGCGCGGGAGGGCATGCCGGTGCGGGTGATGGGCGTCGATCCGGGGCTGACCCGGTGTGGCCTGGGCGCGGTCGAAGGGCGTCCGGGCGCGCCGCTGACGCTGGTGGCCGTCGGGGTGGTGCGCACCGGCTCGGACGAGGAGCTCGGCGCCCGGCTCGTCGGCATCGAGGCCGGGATCGAGCGGTGGCTAGACGACGTGCGTCCCGACGCGGTCGCGGTCGAGCGGGTCTTCAGTCAGCACAACGTACGCACCGTGATGGGCACCGCGCAGGCCGCGGGCATCGCCGTGTTGTGCGCGGCCAGGCGCGGGCTCCCCGTGGCGCTGCACACGCCGTCCGAGGTCAAGGCGGCCATCACGGGCAGCGGCACCGCCGACAAGAAGCAGATCGGCGCCATGGTCACCCGCTTGCTGCGCCTGTCCGAGATGCCCAAGCCGGCCGACGCCGCGGACGCGCTCGCCCTGGCGATCTGCCACGTCTGGCGCGGCGGCGCCCAGCACCGCCTCGCCGAAGCCCTGGCCAAGGCCACACGGAAGGACGCCAAGCTGTGATCGCGTCGGTGGCGGGCAAGGTGGCCGCGATCGCGCCCGACGGGGCCGTGATCGAGGTCGGCGGCGTCGGGATCCTCACCCACTGCACTCCTGGCACCCTCGCCACCCTCCGGGTCGGCGAGGACGCGCGGCTGGCCACGTCGCTGGTGGTGCGCGAGGAGTCGCTCACCCTCTACGGGTTCGCCAACGACGACGAGCGGGCCGTGTTCGAGCTGCTGCAGACGGCCAGCGGCGTCGGGCCGAAGCTGGCGCTGGCGATGCTCGCCGTGCACTCGCCCAACGCGCTGCGGGTCGCCGTGGCCAGCGCCGACCTCAAGGCGCTCACGCAGGTGCCGGGGATCGGGCAGAAGGGGGCGCAGCGGATCGTGCTGGAGCTGAAGGACCGGCTCGGCACGCCCGAGGAGGCGGTCAACGCGGCCCTCAACGGCGACCGGCGGGTGGCGGTGTGGCGGGAGCAGGTCCACTCGGGCCTGGTCGGGCTGGGCTACTCCAGCAAGGACGCCGACGAGGCCATCGCCGCCGTGGAGCCGGACGCCGACGCCGACCTCGCGGCGGGCCGCCAGCCGCGGGTGGCCGTGCTGTTGAAGGCCGCACTCCGCTTGCTGAGCGTGCGATGACGCCGCAACCCGCCGTTAGGTCCCGCCGCCGCGGCGATGTGCCGGAGCGTGTGCTCCGTGGCGCGTCATGGTGGCGTGGCAGGCGGGTCGCCGTTAGCTTTGGGGCTGCCGGGAGGAGGTGCGCGCGTGGGGTTTGAGCGGGAGCTGGTCTCGCCCGATGCCGAGGGCGACGAGCTGCAGATCGAGGCGGCGCTCCGGCCCAAGCGGCTCAGCGAGTTCATCGGCCAGGGACGCGTGCGCGAGCAGCTGTCGCTGGTCCTCGAGAGCGCTCTGCGGCGGCAGCGGCCGCCCGACCACGTGCTGATGAACGGGTCTCCCGGGCTCGGCAAGACCACCCTGGCCATGATCATCGCGGCCGAGCTCAACGCGCCGCTCAGGATCACCTCCGGGCCCGCCCTGGAACGGGCCGGAGACCTCGCCGCCATCCTGTCCACGCTGGCCGAGGGCGAGGTGCTGTTCATCGATGAGATCCATCGCATGGCCAGGCCCGCCGAGGAGATGCTCTACCTCGCCATGGAGGACTTCCGGGTCGACATCATCGTCGGCAAGGGCCCGGGAGCCACCGCCATCCCGCTCGACATCGCGCCGTTCACGCTGGTCGGAGCCACCACGCGGGCCGGGTTGCTGCCCGCGCCGCTGCGCGACAGGTTCGGGTTCACCGCGCACATGGACTTCTACGAGGTCGCCGAGCTGGAGCAGGTGCTCTACCGATCGGCCAGGCTGCTCGGGGTCACGCTGCCCGGTGAAGGGGCCCACGAGATCGCCAGGAGGTCCCGGGGCACGCCCCGCATCGCCAACCGGTTGCTGCGGCGGGTGCGCGACTTCGCCGACGTGCGGGCCGACGGGCTGATCAACCGGGAGATCGCCTCGGCGGCGCTCAACCTGTACGAAGTCGACGCCGAAGGGCTCGACCGGCTCGACCGGGCGGTGCTGGGCGTGCTGCTGCGGAAGTTCGGCGGTGGACCCGTCGGGCTGTCCACGCTGGCGGTGGCCGTGGGGGAGGAGCCGGAGACGGTCGAAGTGGTGGCCGAGCCGTTCCTCGTACGCCAAGGTCTGCTGGCCAGGACCCCGCGCGGCCGGGTCGCGACCGCGGCCGCGTGGAGCCACCTGGGTATGACCCCGCCCCCCGACGCGTTCGGAGCGACGCTTTTCGACTGATTACAGAACGGTTGCAACCGTTTCGAATTGGGAACTTCCCCGCGCGCCGAAACGCTGCCTCGTTGCCGCGTTTCGCAACAAGCGCCTACACTCCGTGGCTTGGCTGGCTGTGTAGGCTGACGGGCTGAGCGGCGCGGCCCGACGCAACGCAACGGAATTTCCGGCGCGAGGCCGGTGTCAACTTCTTGTACGACAATGGAAGGTCGCCCCTTATGGAACTGGGACAACTCGGAAGCATCCTGCCGCTGATTCTGCTGGTGGTGGTGTTCTACTTCCTGCTGATCCGCCCCCAGCGAAAGCGCCAGCAAGAGTCGGTCCGGATGCAAAACTCGCTTGCGCCCGGCGCGCGCGTCATGACCACGACCGGTCTGTTCGGTACCGTGGTCACGGTGGACAATGAGGACGTGGTCCTCGAGATCGCTCCAGGGATCGAGACCCGCTGGGTGAAGGCCGCCATCGGCCGCGTCGTCACGCCCGGCGACGCTCCCGTGGCCGACGAGCAGGCCGAACCCGACGAGGAGGACACGAACGAGTCCGGGGCCACCGTGGATCGCAACGGCGACCAGGACTCCAGCACCAAGCAGTCCTGACTAAGCTCTGCGACAAACCTCTATCTGAAAGAACTGACGACCAGTGGCCCGACCGACCAGCCGCCACAGCCGACCGGGGCGTACGCTCCTGGTGCTGCTGGCGCTCATCCTCGCCCTGGGCGGGACGATGCTCCTGCAGCGGGCGTTCACGCCCAAGCTGGGGCTCGACCTCGCCGGCGGCACGACGGTGACTCTGTCTCCCGTGACGCAGAACAACGCGTCTCCGCCAGAGGAGATCCTCGACCGCGCGGTCAACATCATCCGCGATCGGGTCAACGGCACCGGCATCTCCGACGCGGAGGTCGCCAAGTCCGGCGACAACATCATCATCTCCATTCCGGGCGTCGGGCAGAGCGAGGCCGTCAAGCTGGTCGCCACCACCGCGGAGCTGCGCTTCCGCCAGGTGCTCGCCATGGCGGCCACGCAGGTCCCGCAGGACCTGGCCACTAACGCCCCCACGCCGAGCGGCACGGCCGCGCCGTCCTCTTCGGCGACGCAGCCGGCCCAGCCGTCCACCTCCCAGTCGGCCTCCGCGCCGAAGCCCAGCACGTCCCCGACGGGCAAGGCGCTGTCGTCGGCGCTGACCGCGCAGAGCCCCGCCGCCTCTCCGTCGGCGGCGCCCTCGGCCACGCAGAGCGGCCAGAAGCAGCAGCAGGACGGCAAGAAGGGCCAGGACGCCAAGGCCACGCCGACGGCGACGCCGACCGGGCAGGCCAGCCAGCCGCCCACCCAGGACCCCAACGCCGGCATCGACACCAACGGCATCGACCCCGCGGTGCTGGCCCAGTTCAACAAGCTCGACTGCGCCAACCCCGCCAACCGCGGCCAGGGCGTCCAGGACGACCCCAACAAGCAGTACGCCGCCTGCGAGACCGACGGCAGCTACAAGTACGTCCTCGACGTCGCCAAGGTCGTCGGCACCGACATCAACACGGCCTCGGCGGGCGTTCAGCAGGGCACCACCGAGTGGCTCGTCCAGCTCGACTTCAAGAGCAAGGGCGCGGGCGAGTGGAGCAAGCTCACCACCGCCGCCTACAACGCCCAGGAGCCGCGCAACAAGGTCGCGGTCGTGCTCGACGGCGTCGTCATCACCGCCCCCAACATCATCAGCCCGATCCCCGGCGGCCGGGCCGAGATCACCGGCGGCTTCGACCAGATCAGCGCCACCAACCTGGCCGACCAGCTCAAATACGGCGCGCTGCCGCTGAAGTTCAACCGCAGCTCGATCGACACGGTCTCCTCGACCCTGGGCCAGGACCAGCTGCAGGGCGGCCTGATCGCGGGCATCATCGGCCTGGCGCTGGTGGTTTTCTACAGCCTGCTCTACTACCGGGGCCTGGGCATCGTGGCGGTGCTGAGCCTCGTGGTCGCCTCGATCCTGACGTACACGGCGGTGGTCGTGCTCGGCCACAACGCCAACTTCCGGTTGTCGCTGCCGCACATCATCGGCCTCGTGGTCTCGATCGGCATCACCGCCGACTCCTTCATCGTGTACTTCGAACGCATACGTGATGAGATGAAGGAAGGGCGGCGGACGCTTCGCGCGGCCATCGAGGTGGCCTGGGTCCGTGCCCGGCGCACGATTCTGATCGCCGACGCCGTCATGTTCATCGCCGCGATCGTGCTCTACTTCCTGGCGGTGGGCGGTGTGGCCGGGTTCGCGTTCGCGATGGGCCTGACCACGCTGATCGACATCGTGGTGGTGTTCCTGTTCACGAAGCCGTTCATCGCTCTGCTGGCAAGGCTGAAGTTCTTCGCCAAGGGGCACCCGCTGTCCGGTCTCGACGCCGAGCGCATGAGCGAAGCGGGCTCGACCGGCCGCACGACCAATCCGCAGGAGGCCTGAGATGGGACTGGGGCGTCGCCTCTACCGCGGCGAGATCGACGTCGACTTCGTCGGCCGCTGGAAGCTGTGGTACAGCCTGTCCGGCATCCTGCTGGTCGTCTCGCTGGCCGGGTTGCTGTTCAACGGGCTCAACCTGGGCGTGGAGTTCACCGGCGGGTCGGTCTTCTCGTTCAAGGCGTCTACGACCAACATCGAGCAGGTCCGTACGGTCTTCCTCGACGAGGGCGTGCACCAGCCGATCGTGCAGACGGCCGGCGACGGCTGGCGGGTCACCACCGAGACCCTCTCGGAAGGCACCATGAACCAGGTGCAGTCCGCGGTCGCCAAGGACTTCAACGTCCCCATCAGCCAGGTCAGCATCCAGTCGATCGGCGCGTCCTGGGGCGGTGAGGTCTCCCAGAAGGCTTGGATCGGCCTGGGCGTGTTCATGCTGGCGATCATCCTGTACCTGTCGATGGCGTTCGAGCCGAAGATGGCGCTGGCCGCGATCGTCGCGCTCATCCACGACCTCGTCATCACGGCCGGCATCTACGCCTGGTCGGGCTTCGAGGTGACGCCCGCGACGCTGCTGGGCTTCCTGACCATCCTCGGTTATTCGCTCTACGACGCGGTCGTGGTGTTCGACATGATCAAGGAGGTCACGGCCAAGCTGGGGCACACGTCGAAGCAGACGTACTCGATGGCGGCCAACAACGCGCTCAACCACACGCTGATCCGGTCGCTGAACACGTCGCTGGTGGCGATCCTGCCGGTGGCGGCGATCCTGTTCATCGGCACGACGCTGCTCGGGGCGGGCACGCTGAAGGACCTGTCGCTGGCGCTGTTCGTGGGCATGATCGTCGGTACGTACTCGTCGCTGTGCGTTGCCACGCCGCTGCTGGTGACGCTCAAGGAGCGGGAGCCGAAGTACCGGGCCATCGCCCGCAGGCTCGCCTCCACCGGGGGTGGGAAGGGTTCCAAAAGCGCGGCGGTAGCCAAGGGATAGCCGCTTCCTGCGCAAGGTACGACGCCTCCGGCCCTGCACGGGTCGGGGGCGTCGCCATGTCCACCCGGAGCCCTGATCGGGCGCATGGGGACGTAACGAGTGCCAGGTGTCCGCGGGACAGGATGGGGTCGTCTGCGGCGCCTCAGAGGACGTCCTGGGGACGCGGAGGGACGCGATCGGGCACCCAAGCAGCGTCAACAGCGGCGGCCCGCGTGCCTTGCGTCCGGTGCGGGTGGTGGATCGGACGTTGGGCGGTTCGGGAGTGGGGCGGGATGCAGCATCATGGAGCCCGGCAGACGGCCGGTAGAAATGCGAGGAAACGCCATGAGTGAGCTGAGCACGATGATCCTGGACCGGATCAGGGACGTCCCCGACTACCCCAAGCCGGGCATTGTGTTCAAGGACATCACCCCGCTCCTGGCCGACCCCGTCACGATGGCGGCCGTGGTGGACGCGCTGGCCGGGATCCAGCAGGTGGACAAGATCGTGGGGATCGAGGCCCGGGGGTTCATTCTGGCCGCCCCCGTGGCGTACCGGGCGGCGGCCGGATTCGTGCCCGTGCGGAAGAAGGGGAAACTGCCCGCCGCGACCCTCGAAGAGTCCTACGATCTGGAGTACGGCTCCGCGACCATCGAGGTCCACCGTGACGCCTTCACGCCCGGCGACCGCGTTCTCATCGTCGACGACGTGCTGGCCACGGGCGGCACGGCGAAGGCCACCGTGGAGCTGGTGGAGAGGGCCGGAGCCGAGGTCGTCGGCGTCGCCGTGCTCATGGAGCTGGCCTTTCTCAACGGACGTGACCGGCTGGCGGGAGTGGGGTTGCACTCCCTCGTGATCGTCTGAGCCCGGCCCGCGACGGTGCAGGTTGGCCGCCTGGATACACTAAGGGGATCTGGACTCGAACGTGAGGAGCAATTGCGTGAGGAGTCTGTGTGCCCCGTGATGTGGTCGCGCCCGACGTAACCGACTCCGGCAGTGCCGAGGCGGCCGGCGTTCCAGCGGTGCGTCGAAGGCGGTTTGGGGGTGGGGCCATGAATCCGGTGCTGGAGCCGTTGTTCCGGACCGTGAGGGCCACCCATCCCAAGGCCGACCTGCGCGTGATCGAGCGTGCCTACGACGTCGCCGCCTACCACCACCGCGACCAGAAGCGGAAGTCCGGCGACCCCTACATCACCCACCCGCTGGCCGTGGCGACCATCCTGGCCGAGCTCGGCACCGACGACGAGACCCTGTGCGCGGCGCTGCTGCACGACACGGTCGAGGACACCGCCTACAGCCTCGACGAGCTGCGCGGCGACTTCGGCGACACGATCGCGTCCCTGGTCGACGGCGTCACAAAGCTTGACAAGGTCAAGTTCGGCGACGCCGCGCAGGCCGAGACGGTGCGCAAGATGGTCGTCGCCATGTCGCGCGACATCCGGGTGCTGATCATCAAGCTGGCCGACCGGCTGCACAACATGCGCACCATGCGCTACCTGCCCGAGCACAAGCGCCACCAGAAGTCGCGCGAGACCCTGGAGATCTTCGCCCCGCTGGCGCACCGCCTGGGCATGAACACGATCAAGTGGGAGCTCGAGGACCTCGCCTTCGCCATGCTCTACCCCAAGCGCTACGACGAGATCGCGCGCATGGTGTCGGAGCGGGCGCCGCGCAGGGACCTGTTCCTGCAGGAGGTCATCGAGAAGGTCTCGGGCGACCTGCGCGAGGCGAAGATCCGGGCCGTGGTCAAGGGCCGGCCGAAGCACTACTACTCGGTCTACCAGAAGATGATCGCCCGCGATGTGGCGTTCGACGACATCTACGACCTGGTGGGCATCCGCGTGCTGGTCGACAACGTGCGCGACTGCTACGCGGCGCTCGGCACGATCCACGCGCGGTGGAATCCGGTGCCGGGGCGGTTCAAAGACTACATAGCGATGCCCAAGTTCAACATGTACCAGTCGCTGCACACGACGGTGATCGGTCCCGAGGGCAAGCCGGTCGAGCTGCAGATCCGCACCCAGTCGATGCACCACAGGGCCGAATACGGCGTGGCCGCGCACTGGAAGTACAAGGAGGAGGTCGGTGCTCCCGGCCCCACCGGCAAGGTCAAGCCGGGCAGCGACATGGCCTGGTTGCGCCAGCTCCTCGACTGGCAGAAGGAGACCTCCGACCCGGGCGAGTTCCTGGAGTCGCTGCGGTTCGACCTGTCGGTGTCCGAGGTCTACGTGTTCACCCCGAAAGGTCAGGTCATCGCCCTGCCCGAGGGGGCCACGCCGGTCGACTTCGCCTACGCCGTACACACCGAGGTGGGTCACCGCTGCATCGGCGCGCGTGTCAACGGGCGGCTGGTGCCGCTGGAGTCGCGGCTCGGCAACGGCGACACGGTCGAGATCTTCACCTCCAAGTCCCCCGACGCGGGGCCGTCCCGCGACTGGCTGAAGTTCGTCAAGTCCGGCCGGGCCCGCAACAAGATCCGGCAGTGGTTCTCCAAGGAGCGCCGCGAGACCGCGATCGAGGCCGGCAAGGAGGCCATCGGCCGCGCCATGCGCAAGCAGGGCCTGCCGCTGCAGCGGCTGATGTCCGGCGAGTCGCTGCTGGCGCTGGCCCGCGACCTGCGCTATCCCGACGTGTCCGCGCTCTACGCGGCCGTGGGGGAGGGCCACGTCGCGGCGCAGGCCGTCGTGCAGAAGCTGGTGGCCTCGATCGGCGGCGTCGACAGCGCCGAGGAGGACATCGCCGAGACCTCGCTGCCGACGCGGCTGCGCGGCCGTCCCCGGGGCGCCGGCGGCGCGGGCGTGGTCGTGGCGGGCGACGCCGACGTGTGGGTACGCCTGTCGAAATGTTGCACCCCGGTGCCCGGCGACGACATCGTCGGATTCGTCACCCGGGGCCACGGCGTCTCGGTACACCGGGCCGACTGCACCAACGTGCAGCAGCTCAAGACGCAGCCCGACCGCCTGGTGGAGGTCAGCTGGTCACCGAGCGACGACAGCGTCTTCCTGGTGGCGATCCAGGTGGAGGCGCTCGACCGGCCGCGGCTGCTGTCCGACGTCACGCGCACACTGTCCGACCAGCACGTGAACATCCTGAGCGCCTCCGTCACGACCTCCCGGGATCGGGTGGCGATCAGCAAGTTCACGTTCGAGATGGGAGATCCCAAGCATCTGGGACACGTGCTGAAGGCCGTACGCAGCATTCAGGGCGTCTTCGACGTCTACCGGGTCAGCGGCGCCAGCAGCTGAGGGCTATCCGGCCAGGCTGGGGAGGTTGACCACGATCGCCTCCTGGGTGCTGCGCGCGATCACCACGACCGCCTCCTGGGACGGATCCCGATTTTCCTCCCGATGGGGCGTATAGGGCGGTACGTAGATGTAGTCGCCGGGCTCGGCGTCGAGGCGCACCTCCCGCGAGTCCTCCAGGAACACGAACGACGGCGTGCCGCTGACCACGTAGATGGCCGTCTCGGAAGCCCCGTGGTGGTGGTCGGACGAGCGGGTGGCGGGGGCCACGTGGGTCTGGCCCATCCAGAGGCGCGAGGATCCGGCCGTGGCGCCGCTGATCGCGGCCAGCCGGCGCATGCCCGGACTCTGCGCCGTCTCGCCCGAGAGCTCCCCAGAGGCGACGTGACGCAGCGGCCGGTGGAACGGGTCCCCCTCGGCCCGGTAACCCTCCCAGAGACGCCCTCCGGCCCGCTCCAGCACATCCGAGGCGACGGCCGCCAGGCGTACCGGATCCTCATGGGCGGAAAGCAGCTCGTCCGCCAGCACGGGGTCGTGCGCGCGCAACTCGCGCAGCAGCCACTTGCCGCTCCCCTGCCACCTGCGCCCCACGCCGAGCGCCGTCCTGGCGGTGGCCTGCACCACCTCCCAGCGGATGAACGCCTGCTCGCCGGGATCCGTCGTCCCCGACAGGTCGTCCAGGAGGTCGGAGAGCGCGTATCTGGCCCGTTCGGCCTGGCCGGGTGTCAGACCGCCGGGACCGGCCGCCAGGCGCTCGCTCAGGGCGCTCTGCAGGTCGCTGGCCCGCCCGCCAGTCCTGTCGGTCAGCACGGCGCCCTCGGCGCACATGCGCGCCAGGCTCGGCTGCCGCCGGTCGAAGTCCTTGTCGAGGTAGGCGTGCAGGCTGGTCTCGCTGTGCACGAACAGCTCCACCGGCCACTCGCGCCACCGCAGCGACTCGCGGTAGGGAGTCGCCAGGCCGTCGAGCACCACCACCACGTCGAGGTCCGAGGTGCTGGTGCGGCGCTCGGTGAGCACGCTGCCGCCGACGAAGGCGTACAGGGCCCCCGGGAACATCTCCTCGACGAGGCCACGCGCGGCGCTGACGGGATCCATACGGCCAGCCTAGATCAAGCCCCCCGCCCGCCTGCGGGATTCCGCAGTGAGGGGCGGGGGCCCCCGGCTCAGCTGAACTCGGTCAGCGTGCGCTCGGCCTCCTCCAGCCACGAGCGGCGGGCGATCAGGGCCTCCTCGGCCTCCTTGACGTCCTTGGCGCGACCGGCGGCCTGCGCCTTGGACAGCCGCTTCTCCAACTGCTCGATCGAGGTGCGCAGCTGGTCGACCGTGCTCTGGGCGCGGGCCCTGGCCTCGGGGTTGGACCGCTTCCACTCGGCGTCCTCGGCCTTGCGCACGGCCTCGTCCACCTTGCGCAGCCCGCCCTCCAGCCGGTCGCGCTGCTCGCGCGGCACCGGCCCGGCGGCCTCCCACCGCTCCAGGATGTGCCGCAGCGCGCCGCGCGCAGTGCGCACGTCGGTGACGGGGAGGATCTTCTCGGCCTCGGCCAGCAGCTCCTCCTTGATCTCCGCGTTGGCCGCCAGGGAGGCGTCGCGCTCGGCGAACACCGCGGACCGCGCCTGGAAGAACTGGTCCTGGGCGCCCTTGAAGCGGGCCCACAGCTCGTCCTCGGCCTCGCGCGAGGCGCGCCCGGCGTTCTTCCACTGCTGCATCAGCTCGCGGTAGATCGCCGCGGTCGCGCCCCAGTCGGTCGAGTCCGCGATCGCCTCGGCCTCGGCGACGATGCGCTCCTTGGCCGCGCGTACGCCCTCGCGCTGCTCGTCGAGCCCCGCGAAGTACTGCTTGCGCCGCTTGGCGAACGCCGTCCTGGCGGCCGACAGCCGCTTCCACAGCGCGGCCTCGGTGACCCTGTCGATGCGGTCGGCGGCCTTCCACTCCTCGACGAGCTGGCGCAGCCGCTCACCGCCCGACTTCCAGTGGGTGGTCTCGTCCGCGATGCGCTCGGCCTCGGCGACGATGCGCTCCTTGACCGACCTGGCCTCGGCCCGAGCCTGCTCGCGGGCCGCCTTGACCTCCTCGCGGCGGTGGCCGACCAGCTCCGTCAGGCCGTCGAGCCGGGCCGTCAGCGCGGCCAGGTCGCCGATCGCGTGGGCGTCGGCGACGGCCTCGCGCAGCTTGGCGATGCTGGCCTCGGCCTGCGCCGGAGCCAGATCGGTGCCCTTCATGCGCTGCTCGAGCAGCGCGACCTGACCGGCCAGCTCGTCGTACTTGCGATGGAAGTAGGCCAGTGCCTCTTCGGGTTCACCGGCCTGCCAGGAGCCGACGGCCCGCTCTCCCTCAGCCGTACGCACGTAGACGGTGCCGTCGTCGTCTACCCGGCCCCACGGGTCGGTGCTCACCGTGTCCTCCCGCACTATCCATCAGACCCTTCGGGACTACTTCGTCCCTAGTTTGTATTACGTCAGCTCTTGCCGGCGATTGTCACGTCTTTGATTTCGACGGTTTGCTTTGGCGCCCCGGTCCCATCCCCCATGTCGGCGATGACGCCCGCTTTGCTCACCTTGTCCAGGATGTCGAGCCCCTTGGTGATCGTACCCACCGGCGTGTAATCCGGGGTGAGTTGGATGTCGCCGAAAACGAGGAAGAACTGGCTTCCCGTGCTGCCCGGCGCCTGGGTTTTGGCCATCGCCATCACGCCGCGCTTGTACTGGGCGCCCTGCAGGTTCTCCTCGGCCATCACGTAGCCGGGGCCGCCGGAGCCGTCCTGGCTCTTGCCGTCGGCCTTGGCCGTCGGGTCGCCGCACTGCAGCATCGGGAACTGGCCGCTGCCGAGCCGATGGCACTTGCTGCCGTCGTAGTACTTCTTCTTTGCCAGGTGCTCCAGCGAGTTGGTCGTGCAGGGCGCCTTGGCGTTGTCGAGGTCGACGACGATGTCGCCGAGGTTGGTCTTGAACGTCATCGTCTTCTTCGCCGGGGTGGTCTTCACCTTCGCCGGCGGCAGGCCGACGTCCTTGACCTGACCGCCCGCGGTGTCCTTGACGTAGTCGCAGGTGCCCGCCGCCGCGTTGTACGGCTTCGGGCCCGTCGTCGGCGGCGCCGTGGCGGTGTCCTCTGGGGACGCCGTGGGCGACGCGGCCGCGTCCGTGCCCGTGTTTCCGCCGCCCAGCAGCGCGACCGCGGCCACGATGCCGCCGACCACGATCACCACGCCCACTGTGGAGCCGATGATCGCCGTGCGCTTGGCCTTCTGCTCGCGCTCCACGCGGCGTTGCATCTGCCGCTCGTAGTGCTCGCGCGCCAGCTGCTTCTGCCGGTCCTTCCCCGTGGCCACCGCTTTGCCTCCCATAGTGAATCAACTGAGGTGGGCGAATCGTATCGGCCAACGGGTAATGATTCGCAGCCCGGCGACCCGCACCGGTACCCTTCGGTTACATTCCCATTGGCTTTTCGACGAGATCACCTGAGGCAGATGCTCATCGCCGGCTTCCCCGCAGGGGCCTTCCAGACCAATTGTTACGTTGTCGCGCCCGCGGCCGGCGAGGAGTGCGTGATCGTCGATCCAGGTCAGGACGCGGCCGACGGGGTCGACGAGCTGCTGCGGGAGCACCGGCTCAAGCCGGTCGCGGTCCTGCTCACCCACGGCCACCTCGACCACGTCTGGTCGGTGGCCCCGGTCTGCGGCGCGCGTGACGTACCCGCGTGGATCCACCCCGACGACCGCCACCTGCTGAGCGACCCGGCCGCGGGCTGGTCCGACACGAGCGCGCAGCTGTTCGGCGGCCTCACGCTGAGCGAGCCCGACGACGTGCGGGAGTTGTCCGACGGAGCCGTGCTCCGGCTCGCGGGCCTGGAGCTCGTGGTCGACCACACACCTGGCCATACCCGGGGGTCGGTGAGTTTCCGCCTCGAAGCTAGCTTCGAGGCAGAGAGGGCAATCTTCCAAGCCTTTGACTTTGGGGGGGACTTGGGGGGCGAAGCCCCCCAAGGGGTCTTGCTCTCGGGCGACCTGCTGTTCGCCGGGTCCATCGGCCGCTCCGACCTTCCCGGCGGCGACTACCCGACCATCCTGCGCAGCCTGGCCACCAAGTGCCTGCCGCTGCCTGACGATACGGTCGTCCTGCCGGGCCACGGACCACAGACCACGATCGGCCGCGAGCGCGCAACCAACCCATACCTGAAAGAGGCGGCGCCGCACGCCGGTCCCACACGAGGGATCTAATGAGCTTCCAAGCACCAAAAGGGGTCAAGGAATACGTTCCGCCGCAGGCCTCGACGTTCTACGCGATTCGCGGAGCGTTCGCGGAGATGGCCAGGCGCGCGGGTTACGCCTACCTGGAGACCGCGGTCTTCGAGGACACCCAGCTGTTCGCACGCGGCGTCGGCGAGTCCACCGACGTCGTGAGCAAGGAGATGTACACCTTCACCGACCGCGGCGGCAGGTCGCTGACGCTGCGTCCGGAGTTCACCGCCGGCGTGCTGCGCGCGGTCCTGGAATACGGCCTGCACCGCGGCCAGCTCCCGGTGAAGCTGTGGACCCACGGGCCGGTCTTCCGGGCAGAGGCACCTCAGGAGGGCCGCTACCGGCAGTTCTACCAGCTCGACCTGGAGGCGATCGGCAGCGAGGACCCGGCCGTCGACGCCGAGACCATCGCGGTGGCCTGGCAGTGGTATTCCACGCTCGGTCTCACCAAGGTGCGGCTGCTGCTCAACTCGCTGGGTTGCAAGGAGTGCCGGCCGATCTACCGGGCCCGGCTGCAGGAGTTCCTGCGCGCGCTCGACCTCGACGAGGCCACCAGGGCGCGGATCGAGATCAATCCGTTGCGCGTGCTCGACGACAATCGTCCCGAAGTGCGCGCGCAACTCGAGGGCGCGCCGCTCATCGGCGACCACCTGTGCGCCGACTGCAAGGCCTACCACGACCGGGTCAAGCAGCTCCTGGCCGACCTCGGCATCCCGTGGGAGGACGCGCCCAGGCTGGTGCGCGGGCTCGACTACTACACCCGCACCACCTTCGAGTTCGACCACCCGCTGCTGGGCGCGCAGTCCGGCATCGGCGGCGGCGGCCGTTACGACGGGCTCTCCGAGGCCATCGGCGGGCCGCAACTGCCCGGCATCGGCTTCGGCCTGGGCCTCGACCGCACCGTCATCGCCCTGGAGCGGGAAGGCGTCGCGCTCGCCACCCCGCCCCGCTGCGAGGTGTACGGTGTGGCGCTGGGCGACGAGGCGGCGCGGGTCATGTTCAAGCTCGTGAGCGACCTACGCGCGGCCGGTGTCGCCGCCGACATGGCTTTCGGTGGCAAGGGGCTCAAGGGTGCGATGAAGGGTGCCGACCGTTCCGGCGCCCGGTTCGCGCTGATCCTGGGCGAGCGTGACCTGGCGGCCGAGGCCGTGCAAGTGAAAGACCTGACCACCGCTGAACAGACCGAGGTGCCGTTGGCCGAGGTCGTCGACGTCTTGAAGGGGAAAGTGCAGTGATCCGCACGCATACCGCCGGGTCGCTCCGCGAGGGGCACGCCGGGCAGCAGGTGACGCTCGCAGGATGGGTGGCCCGCCGCCGTGACCACGGCGGCGTCGTCTTCATCGACCTGCGTGACGCCTCCGGCTCGGCGCAGGTGGTCTTCCGCGAGGAAGATCACGCGCACGACCTGCGCGCCGAATACTGCGTGCAGGTCGTCGGCCAGGTCAGGTTGCGTCCCGAGGGCAACGAGAACCCCGACCTGCCCACCGGCGCGATCGAGGTCGTGGCGGAGCGGGTGGTGGTGCTGAGCGAGTCCGCGCCGCTGCCGTTCCCCATCGAGGGCAATGTGGGCGTGTCGGAGGAGGCGCGCCTCAAATACCGCTATCTCGACATTCGCCGCCAGCAGGTGGCCAACGCGGTGCGTACCCGTTCCAAGGCCACCTACCTGGCCAACGAGGTGATGCACGAGCTGGGCTTCGTCTACGTCGAGACGCCGACGCTGACCCGCTCCACGCCCGAGGGCGCCCGCGACTTCCTGGTCCCGGTACGCCTCCAGCCCGGCAACTGGTATGCCCTGCCGCAGTCGCCCCAGCTGTTCAAGCAGCTTCTCCAGGTCGCCGGCCTGGAGCGCTACTACCAGCTGGCCAAGTGCTACCGCGACGAGGACCTGCGGGCCGACAGGCAGCCGGAGTTCACGCAGATCGACGTCGAGATGTCCTTCGTGGACCAGGACGACGTCATCGAGGTCGGCGAGACGCTGATCCGCCGGTTGTGGCGGGAGATCGCCGGCTACGAGGTGCCGACGCCGCTGCCGCGCATGACGTACGCCGACGCGATGGCCCGCTTCGGCTCCGACAAGCCGGACCTGCGCTTCAGCCAGGAACTGGTCGAGATGACCGGCTACTTCGCCGACACCTCGTTCCGCGTCTTCCAGGCCGACTACGTGGGCGCCGTGGTCATGCCGGGCGGGGCCTCGCAGACCCGTAAGGAGCTCGACGGCTGGCAGGAGTGGGCCCGCTCGCGCGGCGCGAAGGGCCTGGCTTACGTGCTGGTCCAGGAGGACGGCACGCTCGGCGGTCCGGTCGCGAAGAACCTGTCGGACGAGGAGCTCTCCGGGCTCGCCGCCAAGGTGGGAGCGGACCCCGGTGACGCGATCTTCTTCGCGGCCGGTTCCGCGAACGCCTCCCGCGACCTGCTCGGCGCGGCCCGGCTGGAGATCGGGCGGCGCTGCGGGCTGATCGACGAGTCGCAGTGGTCGTTCCTGTGGGTGGTGGACGCGCCCATGTTCGAGGAGGACGGGGAAGGCGGCTGGACGGCCGTGCACCACCCGTTCACCGGGCCCAAGCCGGAATGGGCCGACAACTTCCAGGACCATCCTGGGCAGGCGCTGGCGTACGCGTACGACATGGTCTGCAACGGCATGGAGATCGGCGGCGGCTCGATCCGTATCCACCGGGCCGAGATGCAGCAGCGCGTGTTCGACGTGCTCGGCATCTCGAAGGAGGAGGCGGAGAGCAAGTTCGGCTTCCTACTGGAGGCGTTCAAGTACGGCCCTCCGCCGCACGGCGGCATCGCCTACGGCTGGGACCGGATCTGCATGCTGCTGTCGGGTGGCGAGTCGATCCGTGACGTGATCGCGTTCCCGAAGACGGCCTCCGGCTTCGACCCGCTCACGGGCGCGCCCACGGCGATCACGGCCGACCAGCGCAAGGAGGCGGGCGTCGACGCCAAGCCCAAGGTCGAGGCGTAGACGAAGGCACGGCCGGGCGCCGAATGACGCCCGGCCGTGCGCGAGAGCCGTACCACGCGAAAACGGCAGGCACCGGTCGGTGCCTGCCGTTTTCGCGTGGACCTCTACTTGAGCGTGACGCTCTTGATGATGATCGGGTTCTTCGGCGCGGTGGAGCCGCCGTCGCCCGTGATGTCGTCCGGGTTGACCAGCATGCCGTCCTTGGCGACCTTCTCGATGATCTCCAAGCCGGACCGGACCATGCCCAGCACCGAGAACTGCGGCTCGAGCTGCGCGTTCTCGTCCGACAGTGAGATGGCGAACTGGCTGCTGTTCTGCCCGGCCGCGTCCTGGGGCTGCGTCAGGAACACCACACCCCTGGTGTAGGGGATGGCGCCCACGGCCTCGTCGCCGTACACGTACCCGGCCGTGCCCTGGCCGTCCGTCGGGTTCTTGCCGTCCGCCTTGGCCTGCGGGTCGCCGCACTGCAGCAGGAACAGCCCGGCCGTCTCCGGCGTCACCAGCCGGTGGCACTTGGTGTTGTCGTAGAAGTGCTTCTTCGACAGGAAGTCCATCGAGTTGACCGAGCACGGGGTGGCGTTCGGGTCCACCTCGATGACGATGTCGCCGTGGTTGGTGCGCACGGTCATCGTCTTGAGCTTCATGTTGGGCTTCTTGCCCGGCAGCCCCACGAACTTGTTCGGAACCGACGTGTCCTTCTTGTACGTGCAGGAGACCGCGCCCGCCTTCTTGGGCGGCGTGGTGCTCGGCAGCTCCGTCGGCGCGGCGGACGAGGCCGACGCCGAGGCCGAGGCCGAGGCCGATGGCGTGCTCGCCGCCGAGGCCGGGTCCGTGCTGTCATTGCCGACCAGGGTGGTCGCGGCGAAGATGCCGCCCGCCACCACGACCACGGCCACGCCCGCGCCGATGAAGGTGTTCCGCCTTCCCTTGGCGGTCTGTTCGGCTGCTGCGCGCTTCTCCTGCCGCTCCTTGTGCTCCCGCGCCAGCTCGCTCTGGCGGTCCTCGCCGCTCACCGGTGTCTCCTTCATCTTTGCCGACACATGACCAAACAACTCCGCGCATGCTACCGGCCTTCGAGATCTGCCTGACATAAGTGACGAAATCTGGTGACTGTGGCGACAGTGACCGCGAACCATACGGCGCTCGGATTCGTAGTTGAAATAAGCACTAAGGAGCGCCTCATGTTCGACCAGATCCTGGGCCTGCCGGCCCACCCCCTGATCATTCACTTCGCCGTGGTGTTGACTCCGCTGCTCGTTGTCGCCGCCGCGGCTTACGCGCTGCTGTCCCGTTGGCGTCCGTACGTCGCGTGGGCGGTGGTGCTGCTCTCCCTGGCCGCGCCCGGGGCGGTCTTCGCGGCCAAGGAGAGCGGCGAGAGCCTCAGGGCGGCCCGCTTCGCCACGGCGGACGGCAGCCTGGGCGCCCGCATCACCACCCACCAGAGCTTCGCCACCCCGCTGCTGCTGTCAGTGCTCGGGCTGGCGGTGGCGGCGCTGCTGCTCGTGTACGCCACCCGCCCGGCCCGCGACTCGATCGGCCGCGACAGATTCGGCCGCGGAGCGACGCTGGTCCTGTCGGGCCTGACGCTGGTGCTGGCGGCGGTGGCGGGCTATTACGTCTTCCGCGCTGGAGACTCCGGAGCGAGAGCCGTTTGGGGAGTGTAATCTCGCGTTGTGGAGAGCTTGTTCGATTCGGCGGCCGAGGAGGCCACCCCCCAGCCGCTCGCGGTACGGATGCGCCCGCGCACGCTCGACGAGGTGCTCGGCCAGCGGCATCTGCTCGGCCCAGGCACCCCGCTGCGGCGGCTGGTCGAGAGCGAGGCTCCCATGTCGCTGTTCCTGTGGGGGCCGCCCGGCACCGGCAAGACCACGCTCGCCTACGTGGTCTCCAACGTCACCAAACGCCGCTTCGTCGAGGTCTCCGCCGTGTCGGCCGGCGTCAAGGACGTGCGGGCCGCCATCGACAACGCCCGGCGCGAGCTGGGCATGACCGGCCGCCAGACCGTGCTGTTCGTGGACGAGGTGCACCGCTTCAACAAGGCCCAGCAGGACGCCCTGCTGCCCGCCGTGGAGAACCGCTGGGTCACCTTCATCGGGGCGACCACCGAAAACCCGTTCTTCTCGGTCATCTCGCCGCTGCTGTCGCGCTCGCTGCTGCTCACGCTGGAGTCGCTGTCCGACGACGACGTCCGCGCGGTGCTGGCGCGGGCGGTATCCGACCCGCGCGGCCTGGACGGACGCGTCACGCTCGCCCCCGAGGCCCTGGAGCATCTGGTACGCCTCGCCGGCGGCGACGCTCGCAGATCGCTGACCTATCTGGAGGCAGCGGCGCTGCAACCCGCGGGGGGCGAGCCCCCCGCGTCCCCCCCCAAAAGCACGGAAGAGGCGTCTTACTCGCGCGGGGAGCAAGCTCCCCGCGTGACGGTCGAAGTCGTCGAGAAGGCCGTCGACAAGGCCGCCGTGCGCTACGACCGGCAGGGCGACCAGCACTACGACGTGATCAGCGCGTTCATCAAGTCGATGCGCGGATCCGACGCCGACGCGGCGCTGCATTATCTGGCCCGCATGATCGAGGCGGGGGAGGACCCGCGGTTCATCGCCCGCCGCATCGTCATCTTCGCCTCCGAGGACGTCGGCCTGGCCGATCCCACGTGCCTGCAGACCGCGGTGGCCGCCGCCCAGGCGGTGCAGCTCATCGGGCTGCCCGAGGGGCAGATCAACCTGGCGCACGCGGTCATCCACTGCGCCATGGCGCCCAAGTCCAACGCGGTGGTCAAGGCCATCGGGGCGGCGATCGGCGACGTACGGCGGGGCCTGATCGGCCAGGTCCCCGGCCACCTGCGCGACGCCCACTACCCGGGGGCGGCCAAGCTCGGCCACGGGGACGGCTACAAATACCCGCACGACTTCGACCACGGGCTGGTGCGCCAGGACTACGCGCCTGAGCAGGTGCGCGACCGGCGCTACTACGAGCCGACCCGGCACGGCGCCGAGGCCCCGGTCGCCGACCGGTGGGCGAAGATCCGCGACTTCCTCCGCGGCTCCTGACCCCGCCCCTTGCGCCATGCCCGACTACCGCGCCTCCTTCGACGCCGTCATCGCCTTCAGCAACGGCGGCGATCTCACCGTGCACGGGTTCCGCGTCGACCTGCCCGGTCCCGACACCCCGAAGAGCGAGATCGCGGCGTTGTTCGTGGCCTCGCTCGGCCTGCTGATGACCGACACCGCCGAGCTCACCAACGTGCGGATCTTCGCCGAGCCGCACAAAGGCACCAGGGGCGGTCCATCCGACCGGAGCCGCCAGGATCCAAGCTCAGACCGGGCAATCCACAATCCGCGATCGCACCAGGGCGCACACAATCCAGGCAAGGTGGTCGAGCTCAACCACCTCCCGCAGGAAGGCGGCACCTACCTCGAAGCCCCCTACGGCGACCTCCTCGCCATCCCCCTGTCACGGACCGTCGATCTCCCGGCCGTGGTGGTGCGGGTCGTCGGGGCCGAGCGGCCTGCCATCGACGTCGGATCGCTGGCCGCGTTCGACGTACGCGATCATGCTGTGCTGCTGCACACGGGGGTGCGCGAAGGGCACTGCCTCACGCCCGCGGCGGCCGGCTGGCTGGTGGAGCACGGCGTCGCGCTGGTCGGCACCGACGCCGACGGGCTCGACGACGGCGCGCACGAAGAGCGGCCCGCGCGGCAGGTGCTGCTCGGCGCGGGCGTTCCCGTCGTCGACAGGCTGACCGGGCTGGATAGCCTCCCGCCGACCGGGGCCAGGTTCACGGCGGCGCCCCCGCGTCTCATGGGTGTGGGACGCGTCCCGGTACGCGCCTACGCCCGCCTGCCGGCGTGAGAAGGCAGCGGAATGCCGTGGTGAACGGGCGGTGGCGGGGAAGCACTACCGTGTGAGGGCGACGGTTACCTCCGGGGGCGGCCTGATCGAGCCCGGCGTCCTCACCAACGTTGTCACTCGAACGCGATAGGGTCTTGCCGTTCCGGCCCAGCGTACGAGGGAGATGAGCGGATGCTTACCGCTGGAGAGGTCGCCGGGCTGATCGCCGCCACGGGCTGGATTGTCCTGGTCTGCGTTCTCGCCATGGTGCTCGTCAAGCTCGCCAGGCTGCTCACGGAGACCACCAAGGCGGTCTCCGACCTGAACAACCGCCTGACGCCGCTGCTCGACGACATGAGCGTCACGGTCAACGAGACCAACAGGCAGCTGATCGCCGTCGAGGCCATCGCCAAGGACGTCAAGCAGGTCAGCGGCTCCGCGGCCAAGCTCAGCGCGGTGACGCAGACCATCTTCACCGGGCCGCTGATCAAGGTGTCGTCGCTCGGCTACGGCGTGCGGCGCGCCATCGAGGCCCGCCGGCCGCACAAGGTCAGGCCCGGGCAGAGGCGGCCGCGATGATCAGAAGGCTGTTCTACCTGTCGCTCGGCGCGTTCCTCGCCTTCTGGGTGATGCGCAGGCTGCAGGCGCTGCACCCCGACCATGTCGCCCGCAGGACCGCCGACGGCGCCGCGGGCATGCTCCGGCGGGTGAGAGACTTTACTTCTGACGCGCTCGGCGAGGCCGCGGAGCGCGAAACCGAGTTGCGAGCACGCTTCGGGCTCGACAACGCTGAAGACAACAAGCCGAAGACGACCCGCTGAACACAATCGCTTTCTAACGCAAAGGATGGCCACCATGGAGTCGGCAGAGATCGCCCGCCGCTTCCTGCGCTTCTTCGAGGAGCGTGGGCACAAGGTAGTGCCCTCGGCCAGCCTGATCGCTGAGGACCCCACGCTTCTCCTGGTCAATGCCGGTATGGCGCCGTTCAAGCCGTACTTCCTGGGGCAGCGCAAGCCTCCGGCGTCCCGGCTGGCCACCGCGCAAAAGTGCGTGCGCACCCCCGACATCGAAGAGGTCGGCAGGACCGCGCGGCACGCCACGTTCTTCCAGATGCTCGGCAACTTCTCCTTCGGCGACTACTTCAAGGCCGAGGTGATCCCGTTCGCGTGGGAGCTGCTCACCAGGTCCGAGTCCGACGGTGGCTTCGGCTTCCCGGAGGAGCGGCTCTGGGCGACGGTCTACCTCGACGACGACGAGGCGTACGACATCTGGCGCAACCGCGTCGGCCTGCCCGCCGAGCGCATCCAGCGGCGCGGCCTGGAGGACAACTACTGGCACATGGGCGTGCCCGGGCCCGGCGGCCCCTGCTCGGAGATCTACTACGACCGGGGCGCCGAATACGGCAAGGAGGGCGGGCCCGTCGCCGACGAGGACCGCTACCTCGAGGTGTGGAACCTCGTCTTCATGCAATACCAGCTCAGCCAGGTCCGCACCAAGGTCGACTTCGACGTGGCGGGCGAGCTGCCGGCGAAGAACATCGACACCGGCATGGGCCTCGAGCGCATGGCGACGATCCTGCAGGGCGTCGACAACATCTACGAGATCGACACCACCTACAAGATCCTCGACAAGGCGGCCGAGCTCACCAAGACCCGCTACGGCCGCGACCACCGCGCCGACGTCAGCCTGCGGGTGATCGCCGACCACGTGCGCACCGGCACCATGCTGGTCGCCGACGGCGTCCTGCCCGGCAACGAGGGCCGCGGCTACGTCCTGCGCCGCATCCTGCGCAGGTCCGTACGCAACCTGCGGCTGCTCGGCTCCGGCGACGAGCGCTACCTGCACGAGCTGACCGACGTCGCGATCAACGTCATGGGCGAGCAATACCCCCAGCTCAAGGCCGACGCGCCGCAGATCCACGGGATCATCGACGCGGAGGAGGCGTCCTTCCTCGGCACGCTGCGCACCGGCACGGCGATCTTCGACGTGGCGGTCGAGGAGACCAAGCGCAGGTCCGCCGCCACCATCCCCGGCGACCAGGCGTTCAAGCTGCACGACACCTACGGCTTCCCGATCGACCTGACGCTGGAGATGGCGGCCGAGCACGGGCTCAAGGTCGACGAGGAGGGCTTCCGCCGCCTCATGAAGGAGCAGCGGCAGGCGGCCAAGGCGGACGCCGCGGCGAAGAAGACCGGCAATGCCGATATTTCGGTGTTCGGGCACTTGCTTGAGGCGGCGGGCAAGGTCGAGTTCCTCGGCTACGACCAGACCGAGGCCGACACGAGCGTGGTGGGCATCCTCGTCGACGGCCTGCCGGTGCCCGCGGCGGATGCGGGCTCGACCGTCGAGGTCGTGCTCGGGCGTACCCCGTTCTATGCCGAGGGCGGCGGCCAGCTCGCCGACCAGGGTGTGATCCGCACCAGCGGCGCGGAGGTGGAGATCGTCGACGTGCAGTCGCCGATCGCGGGGCTCGTCGTGCACCGCGGCAAGGTCCGCAGTGGCGAGCTCAGGGTCGGCGACGAGGCGCAGGCGGAGATCGACCTCGAGCGCCGCCGCGCGATCTCGCGCAGCCACAGCGCCACCCACCTCGTCCACCGCGGCTTCAAGAACGCGCTCGGCGAGACGGCGGCGCAGGCGGGCTCGGAGAACTCACCGGGCCGCTTCCGCTTCGACTTCACCGCGGCGGGCGCGGTGCCGCAGAGCGTGCTGCGTGACGTCGAGGACGAGGTCAACGCCGTGCTCATCAACGACCTCAAGGTCAACGCCTTCTACACCTCGCAGGCTGAGGCGAGGGCGATGGGCGCGCTGGCGATGTTCGGGGAGAAATACGGCGACGAGGTCCGCGTGGTCGAGATCGGCGACTACTCGCGCGAGTTGTGCGGTGGCACCCACGTCCACAGCTCAGGGCAGCTCGGTCTGGTCAAGGTGCTGGGCGAGCAGTCGGTGGGCGCGGGCGTGCGCCGCGTAGAGGCGCTCGTCGGCATCGACGCCTTCCGCTTCCTGGCCCGCGAGAGCGTGCTGGTCGCGCAGCTCAGCGAGCAGCTCAAGGCGCGCCGCGAGGAGCTGCCCGAGCGCATCGAGGGCATCGTCACCCGGCTGCGCACGGCGGAGAAGGAGCTGGAGAAGCTTCGCTCCGCTGAGGTGCTCCAGGTGGCTGGCGATCTGGCGTCCCAGCCTCGTGACCTGCAGGGCGTCTCCGTCGTGACACACCGCGCGCCTGATGGCACCAGCGCCGATGACCTGCGTAAGCTCGCGCTTGATGTGCGTGGCAGGTTCCCGGCCGACAGGCCGGCGGTCATCGTGATCGCCGGTGCCCCCTCCGACCGGCCGGTGGTGGTTGCCGCGGTCAACGAGGCGGGGCGCGAGCGGGGGCTCAAGGCCGGGCAACTGGTCGGCGTCGCCGCCAAGGCTCTTGGGGGTGGCGGTGGCGGCAAGGACGATGTCGCGCAAGGCGGCGGCACACGACCGGAGGCGATCGGCGACGCGCTTCGCCTGGTCGAGCAGGCCATCGCTGAGCGGATCACGGGATAGCTCGGCTGACATGAGGTTCGGTTCACGGATCGGCGTGGACGTCGGCTCCGTACGTGTCGGCGTGGCCCGCAGCGACCCTTCCGGGATGCTGGCCACGCCGGTCGAGACGGTCAGGCGGGGTAAAGGCACCCTCGACCGCATCGCCGCGATCGTCGCCGAGCACGAGGCGATCGAGGTCGTGGTGGGGTTGCCCACCTCGTTGTCCGGGCGCGAGGGGCCGGCGGCCACGCTGGCGCGCCAGTTCGCCGCCGACCTCGCGGCCCGGCTCGCGCCGACGCCCGTACGGTTGTTCGACGAGCGGCTGACCACGGTCGCCGCGCAGCAGGGGTTGCGGGCCAGCGGCGTGAAGGCCAAGAAGCAGCGCGGCATCGTCGACCAGGCGGCCGCGGTCGTGCTGCTGCAGGACGCGCTCGACTCCGAGCGTGCCACGGAGAGACCACCAGGCAGGCCCGTCGAACCGCCACCGGCGGCCGACGGACCTGCCTCATGAGCGCGCGCACCACGGGGGTCGCGACCGCGCCGATGGCGTCCCGAGTCACGGGGGTCGGGGTGGTCTTGTGAACGGTACGCCGGAAGACGAGGACGACGTCGGTGACGTGATCCCGTTCCGTTCGGGGGACGCTGCCGACTCCACCGACTCCACCGATTCCCGGGATGAAGCGGGCGAACGGGTCGAGGCGGGCGAGCGGGTCGAACCCGCGCCGGAGCAGGCCGCGGCCGACGTCATACCGCTGCCCGCGCGGCGGCATCGGGCCATCCGCAAGGCGGGCCTGGTCTCCGCCGGTCTGCTCGCCTCGCTGCTGGCCCTGGGGGCGGTCGCGATCGCGATGCTCAAGCCGTACCTGAGTCCTGAGGACTTCGAAGGCGCCGGCAGCGGGAGCGTGACCGTGCGGATCGCGCCCGGCTCCAGTGCCCAGTCCATCGGCTCCGCGCTGGCCGATGCTGGAGTCGTGGCGAGCGCGCAGTCGTTCGTGAACGCGACCGAGGACCGCGCGGTGGCCGACCGGCTGCGGCCGGGGCACTACCGGCTGCGCAAGGGCATGGCGGCGGGGGCGGCGCTCGACCTGCTGCTCGCGCCCGCATCCAGGATCGTACGGCGGGTGACGCTGCCTGAGGGCATGCGGACGAACGAGGTGCTGAGCCGCCTCGCCAAGCAGACCGGGCTGCCGCTCAAGGAGCTGCAGGGCGTCGACAAGGCCCTCGTCGGGCTGCCCAAATACGCGCAGGGGCTCGAAGGATTCCTGTTCCCCGCGACGTACGAGATCGAGCCCGGGGACTCGGCCGTGGACGTGCTGGCGGCGATGGTCGAGCGCTTCGGCCTCGCGGCCCGGCACGTGGACCTGGCCGAGCAGGCCGCCCGCATGCGCCTGACACCCCTGCAGGCCGTCACGGTGGCCAGCCTGATCCAGGCCGAGGGCGGGACCGACGAGGACTACCCGAAGATCTCCAGAGTGATCTACAACCGCCTGGCGAAGGGCACCAAGCTGGAGATCGACAGCACCGTCCTGTACGCCCAGAACCGCCGCAGCCTGAGAGTCACGGAGCGCGACACCAAGGTCGACTCTCCTTACAACACCTATCGCCACAAAGGACTGCCGCCCGGACCCATCGCCAATCCCGGAGAGAAGGCGCTGATAGCGGCCCTGAACCCGGCGGAAGGTGATTGGCATTGGTTTGTGACGACGGATCCGGCGCATAGAATCACCAAATTCACCAACAAAGAGAGCGAGTTCGTGAGATACCGGGAAGAGTTGAACAAGAACCTCGGGACGAACTGATGTTCGATGGGATCCCCTCTGTCCCCACACGAAAGCCCCAAAACGGGGCATGCTTCCTCTTTCCGTCCCTTAGCATGGCTACCCAGAGTGATCTCCGCCGGTCGTGGGTGCATGTCCGGCGGATCCCCCAGTTCCGCTCGGTGACCCCAGCCAGTTGGGCAGTTCCGCTTGACGCCCGGCAGGCCGAACCGGGAGATTGGCCAGCGCACCTATGAACGATCTCGATCTGAACACCTTGCTCGGCGCCGAGGACGACGAAGGTCGCACCCGGCGCAGTCGAGGCTCCGGTAAACGCGGCGGCAGCCGCAGGCGGCGCAGGCGCCGCAACCGGGGCGGTTTCATGGCTCCCTTGCTCGCCTTCATCGTGCTGGCGGGCATCATCGGGGGCGGCGGTTACTACGGCTACCTGTGGCTCAGCGACGCGCTCGTGCCCGACGACTACTCCGGTCAGGGCAGTGGCGAGGTCGTCGTGGAGATCAAGGACGGCCAGAGCGCCTCCGACGTGGCGCTGGAGCTGGAGCGGCAGGGGGTCGTAGCCAGCGCCAGGGCGTTCACCAACGCCATCGGCAACGCGGGCAAGAGCGCCTCGCTGCAGCCCGGCTCGTACAAGCTGCGCAAGCAGATGTCGGCCGCGAGCGCGGTGGCGCTGCTCATCCCGGAGAACCGGCTGCTCGCCAGGGTGACGATCAAGGAGGGCCTGCGGCTCTCCGACACCCTGACCACGCTCGCCAAGGAGACGGGCAAGCCCGTCAAGGAGTTCACCGCCGCGGCCAAGGACGCCGGCGAGCTCGACCTGCCGTCCTACGCCAGGAACAAGCTCGAAGGGTACGCCTTCCCCGCCACGTACGAGTTCCAGCCGAAGACCACCCCGTCGCAGATGCTGGCGAAGATGGTCGACCGGTACAACCAGACGGCCGAGAAGGTGGACCTCGAAGGCGGCGCCAAGGTCCTCGGCCACACCCCGCACGAGATCATGATCATCGCGAGCATCGTGCAGGCCGAGGCCGGCCGCGCCGAGGACATGCCCAAGATCGCCCGCGTCATCTACAACCGGCTGGAGCGCAAGCCGCAGATGAAGCTGGAGATGGACAGCACGGTGATGTACGCGCTGAACAAGTACGGCACCGCCGCCACCATCCCCGAGACGAAGACCAAGAGCAAGTACAACACGTACATGTACCTCGGCCTGCCGCCCGGCCCGATCACCAACCCGGGCGACCACGCCATCGAGGCGGCGCTGAACCCGACGAAGGGGAACTGGCTCTGGTTCGTCGCCACGGACCCCAAGAGCAACGCCACCCAGTTCGCCACGACGGAGGCCGAGCGCCAGGCTCTCCTGGCCGAATACCGCAGGAACGGCGGCTGACCTCTTCGCGGCCGCCCGCCGACGTGGGCGGGCGGCCGTCCGGCGGCCGCGGCTCGCGTTCATCGGCAAACCCAGTCTGTACGGCTCCGCACGGTGGGCACCTCCCGCCGCTGTGCGGAGCCGCCCGTCCAGGGGACGCTCCTCCAGCGGCGCGACGTCCCGCCGTGACACGCGCTCTGTGGACCGTCCGGGTGGTGGGGGAGTTGGCGATAGGGTCGACGTGTTCGGAAGGAGTCGGGATGCGGGCTGCGGTTTTGGGGTCCCCCATCGGCCATTCGCTCTCGCCTTACCTGCACAGGGCCGCCTATCAGGCGATGGGGCTCGACGGGTGGATCTACGAGGCGTTCGAGTGCGATGAGGCGCGGCTGCCCGGATTGCTGCGGGAGTTGGTGCCCTTGCGCGGCCAGGCTCCCGACGACCGGGACGCCTGGGCGGGGCTGTCACTGACGATGCCGCTCAAGCGGGCCGTTTTGCCCCTGCTCGACACCGTGTCCGAGCTGGCCGTCGAGGTCGGCGGGGCCAACACCGTGGTGTTCCGCGACGGGCTGCGCCACGGCGACAACACCGACGTCTACGGCATCGAGCGGGCGCTGGCCGAGGCCGGGGTGCCCGCGCCGCGCTCGGCGACCGTGCTGGGCGGCGGGGCCACGGCGGCTTCCGCGCTGGCGGCGCTGCGCAACCTCGGGCTCTATTCCGTCACCCTGCTGGTGCGCGACCCCGCGCGGGCCGGGGAGACGGTGGCGGTGGCCGAACGGCTGGGCGTGGCGCTGGCGGTGGAGACGCTGGACAAGCTCGACGCCAGGACGCGGGTGGATCTGGTGGTGTCCACGTTGCCGGGCGGGGCGGCCGACGCCTTCGCCGACCGGCTGGCGCGGGTGCCCGCGCTCTTCGACGTGGTCTACTCACCCTGGCCGACCAGCGCGGCGGCGGCCGTGCGGGCCGCGGGTGGGGTCGTGGTCGGGGGGTTCGCGATGTTGCTGCATCAGGCGGTGCGGCAGGTGGAGCTGATGACCGCCCGCACGGATGTGGCTGTGGAGGCGATGCGCGCGGCCGGCGAGGCCGAACTCGCTAGGCGGTCGGCCAATCGAAGGGATTGATGGTTTTCACGTCGAGCCTCGCGAAGTCCTTCACGTTGCGGGTCACGAGGGTCCAGTTGTGCGCGCGAGCGGTGGCGGCGATGAGGCCGTCGACGATCGGGAGCGGCCGCAGGGCTTGCATCCGCCCCCATTCCTCGGCCACGACGGAGGTGACGGGTAGCACCCGGGTCCTGAACTCGTGCTGGAGACGGTCCAGCCAGGACTCGTAACCACCTGCCTGCGCCGGGTCGCGGCGGCGCAGCAGCTCGACACCTTTGCGGATCTCCCCGAACACCATGACGCTCAGGTAGAGGTTGGGGCCGGTCATGGTGTCGAGCCAGGCCTGCATCCGGTCGTCTCTGGTGCGCTTTGTCATCTCGGACACGACATTGGTGTCGAGGATGTAGCTCACTCGGTGCTCCCGAAGCCGAGGTCCCGCATCTCGGTGCTCTTGTCGCGGGTGAGGTCGAGCTCGCTCAGGTCAGGGCCCGAGAGAAGGAACTCTTTGAAGTCCGGCTGCTTGCCTTTGAGCTGACGGTATTCCTCCATGTCGAGGATCACCGCCACATCATGCCCGTGTCTGGTGACGATCTGAGGTCCCTCGTCGTGCGCCCTCCGGACGACCTCACTGAAGCGCTGCTTGGCCTCCTGGAGCTGCCATTTGGTGGTCTCTTCGAGCTGTTCTACGGTCATATGCCCTCCTTCTGGCTACTTTTCTGGACAGAAATCTAGCATGGAGAGCTTGGCCGCCTGGGATGATTCGAGGAAGGCTCGTCGTTGTGGTAATGTGGCTCCCTGATCGGTCCGGCATGCCTTGCTGGACGCGCAAGCGGAGGTCTCCCTCCCACCTGAGTCACCGATAGGTGGCCGGGTCCAGGATCACGCCGGACTACTCCGGGGAGCTCGAGGTCACTAAGCCGACGAGCTCAGTGGCCCCGCATGCGCGACGTGCGGGGCTTTTCGCATTCAGCGAGAGCTCCCCGTACGACGAGCACGTAGGGATCGCAAACCTAGGAGGCCCCATCAGCACTGAGCCCCGCATCAACGAGCGTATCCGAGTTCCCGAGGTTCGCCTCGTGGGCCCGAACGGCGAGCAGGTAGGCATCGTCTCGATTCACGACGCGCTGAAGCTCGCCCAGGAGGCCGACCTCGACCTCGTCGAGGTCGCGGCCACGGCTCGACCGCCCGTGTGCAAGCTCATGGACTACGGCAAGTTCAAGTACGAGTCCGCGATGAAGGCGCGCGAGGCGCGCAAGAATCAGGCGCACACGATCATCAAGGAGATCAAGCTCCGGCCGAAGATCGACCCGCACGACTACGAGACCAAGAAGGGTCACGTGGTGCGGTTCCTCAAGGCGGGAGACAAGGTCAAAGTCACGATCATGTTCCGTGGTCGCGAGCAGTCCCGGCCGGAGCTCGGCTTCCGGCTGCTGCAGCGGCTGGCGGACGACGTCCAGGAGCTCGGCTTCGTGGAGTCCCACGCCAAGCAGGACGGCCGTAACATGATCATGGTGATCGGTCCGCACAAGAAGAAGGCCGAGGCCAAGGCCGAAAAGGCCGCAGCCAAGGCGCAGCGTGGCGGCGAGGACACTTCCATACAGGAAGGATGACCCGCGGTTGGGGTTAGCCTTACAAAGCACCCCGATTAAGCCACCGGCAGACGAAGACGCCGCGACCGGGCCGGCCCAGCACCGGCCCGGCCCGTGGCACGACCGAAACGAGGAGAGACGGCGACATGCCGAAGATGAAGACGCACAGCGGTGCGAAGAAGCGGTTCCGGGTCACCGGCACCGGCAAGATCAAGCGTCGCCGTGCCAACCGCGCGCACTACAACGAGTGGAAGTCGTCCACGCTGACGCGCCGTCTCAAGAACGAGGTCGTCCTTTCCGACGCCGACTCCAAGAAGATCAAGAAGCTGCTCGGCAAGTAGCGCGAACCCCCGGGGAGATACAACATGGCACGCGTGAAGCGGGCGCTCAACGCCAAGAAGAAGCGCAAGGTCGTCCTCGAGAGGGCGAGCGGTTACCGTGGCCAGCGGTCACGCCTTTACCGCAAGGCCAAGGAGCAGATGCTCCACTCGATGACGTACGCCTACCGGGACCGCAAGGACCGTAAGGGTGCGTTCCGCCGTCTGTGGATCCAGCGGATCAACGCCGCCGCCCGCCAGAACGGCATGACCTACAACCGCCTGATCCAGGGTCTGCGGCTGGCCCACATCGAGGTCGACCGCAAGATCCTGGCCGACCTCGCGGTCAACGACAGCCAGACCTTCGCCACGCTCGTCGAGGCCGCCAAGAAGGCGCTCCCGGCGAACGTGAACGCTCCGGCCGCGAGCTGAAGCAGTTGCCTTAATCGAGGGGCCCACCTGATGATGGTGGGCCCTTTGCCGTATCCAGGGGGAGAGTATGGCGGGGTCCGAGCTGACCAACCTGAGGTCGCCGCGGGTTAAGGCGGCCAGGCGGCTCACCAAGCGGGCCTTCAGGGAGCAGGATCGCAGGTTCCTGGCCGAGGGGCCGCAGGCGGTGCGCGAGGCGCTCAAGCTCGGCGGCGTGACGCTGGAGCTGTTCAGCACGGCCGAGGCTGAGCTGCGCCACCCCGAGCTGATCACCGAGGCCACGCTCCAGGGCGTCCCCGTGCACCGGGCCAGCGGCGAGGTCATGTCGGAGCTGTCCCAGACCGTCACCCCGCAGGGGCTGCTCGCCGTGTGCAAGCTGGTGCACGTCCCGCTGGAAGAGGCCCTGGATCAGGAGCCGCGCTTGGTCGCGATGCTCGCGCACGTGCGCGACCCCGGCAACGCCGGCACCGTCATGCGGGCCGCCGACGCCGCCGGCGCCGACTCGGTGGTCTTCACCGACGCCTCCGTCGACCCGTACAACGGCAAGTGCGTACGCGCCAGCGCCGGCAGCCTGTTCCATTTGCCCGTCGTCATCGGTGCACCGGTGAGCGCCGCCGTGCGTCAACTGAAGGAGCGGGGCCTGCGCGTGCTGGCGGCCGACGGCACGGGCAAGCACACGCTCGACGATGTCGATCTGTCGGGTCCCACCGCGTGGATCTTCGGGAACGAGGCCTGGGGACTGCCGGAGGAGATACTCGCCGAGGCGGACGATGTGGTCAGAGTGCCCATCTACGGACAGGCCGAAAGCCTGAACCTGGCCACCGCCGCAGCGGTATGCCTTTACTCCTCGGCCAGGGCTCAGCGAGTGTCCTAGGCGGCTGGAAACCCGCTATTGTCGGCGGTGTAGGCGGAGGAGGCGAGGTCGTGCACGGCGCAGACACCGACGGGCGGGTCGTGGCCGCCGCGTGCACGATAGCCATCGACGACCTTCCCGACGGTCTCATCGTGACCGATGGTTTCGGTTGTGTGGTCGCCGTCAACCGGGCCGCCGCCAGGCTCACCGGTGTTCCGATGGAGCGCGCGGTCGGCCGGCACATGAACGACGTGTTCCCCTTCCGCGATCACGACGGGCGCGACTGGTGGAAGGCGCTCGATCCCGAGGGCGGACTGCGTACCCGGAGCAGGGCGCCGGAGCGGCCGCTGCACCTGCCGGGCGGCCAGGAGCTCTACGTCGCGGCCCGGCTGGTGCGCGAGCCCGAGCGCGGCGGCGAGGTCGAGCGGGTGGCGATCACGCTACGCGACGGCGGCGCCCGCGCCCGGCTGGAGCGCAGCCGCGCCGACCTGGTCTCCACCGTGGCCCACGAGCTGCGCTCGCCGCTGACCAGCGTCAAAGGGTTCACGGCTACGCTGCTGGCGAAGTGGACGCGGTTCACCGACGAGCAGAAGCGCGTCATGCTCGAGACCGTCAACAACGACGCCGACCGCGTCACCAGGCTCATCACCGAGCTGCTCGACGTCTCGCGGATCGAGTCTGGGCGGCTGGAGGTGCGCCGCCAGGTCGTGGATCTCCCCGCCAGAGCGCGCAGGCTCATCGCGGGCCGGGTCGCGGCGGGCGAGGCCGAGGAGCGCTTCCGGCTGCTGGACGGCGACGACCTGCCCGAAATGTGGCTCGACCAGGACAAGATCGACCAGATCCTGGGTAACCTGGTGGAAAACGCGGTGCGCCACGGGCGCGGCACCGTGACAATCGAGATCGAGTCCGTCGAATGGGGAGTTGCCGTGTCGGTGCGCGATGAGGGCGAGGGCATCGAGCCCGAGCTGGCTCCGCGCGTCTTCAGGCAGTTCTGGCGGGGCGGCAACAGCCGCAGGCGCGGCGGCACCGGGCTCGGCCTGTTCATCGTCAAGGGCCTGGTCGAGGCGCACGGCGGGACGATCGCCGTGCAGCGGGCGCCCGAGGGCGGGGCGGAGTTCCGATTTACCGTGCCCGCCGGCACGCCGGACTTCGCGACTCCGTAGCGCGCGAGTCGGCCCCGGTGGGCGGGCCCCACTAGACTCATTTCCGCTCAAGCCCTGGATACGGAGCTCACTCTTGTCTGACTACGACCCCGTCGAGGTGACACCGTTGCATGCCGACGAGCTGTCCCGCATGGAGGCCGACGCCCTCGCGGCGATCAAGTCTGCCGCCGACCTCGACGCACTCAAGCAGGCCCGGCTGGCGCACGCGGGCGACCGCTCGCCCATCGCCCTGGCCAACCGCGAGATCGGCGCCCTGCCGCCGGCCGCCCGCGCCGAGGCGGGCAAGCGCGTCGGTGGCGCGCGCAAAGCGATCAACGAGGCGCTGGCCGCCCGGCAGGCCGAGCTGGAGGCCGAGCGCGACGCTCGGGTGCTCGTCGAGGAGACCGTCGACGTCACCCTGCCGTGGGACCGGCGGTCGCGCGGCGCCCGCCACCCGCTGACCACGCTGCAGGAGCACATCGTCGACGTGTTCGTGGCCATGGGCTACGAGGTGGCCGAGGGGCCCGAGCTCGAAGGCGAGTGGTTCAACTTCGACGCGCTCAACATCGCCAAGGACCACCCGGCGCGGTCCGACCACGACACGTTCTTCGTCGGGTCCACCGAGTCGGGCATGGTGTTGCGTACGCAGACCTCGCCCGTGCAGATCCGCGCGCTGCTCCAGCGTGAGCTGCCGGTCTACGTGATCTCGCCGGGCAAGACGTTCCGCACCGACGAGCTCGACGCCACCCACACCCCGGTCTTCCACCAGACCGAGGGACTGGCCGTGGACGAGGGGCTGACGATGGCCCACCTCAAGGGGACGCTCGACCGGTTCGCGGAGGTGATGTTCGGCAAGGGCATCACGACCCGGTTCCGGCCCAACTACTTCCCGTTCACTGAGCCGTCCGCCGAGATGGACCTCAAGTGTTTCGTCTGCCGTGGCGCCTCGGCCATCCCCGGCAACCCGCCCTGCCGCACCTGCAAGTCGGAGGGCTGGATCGAGTGGGGCGGCTGCGGCATGGTCAACCCGCGCGTGCTCGTCGCATGCGGGGTCGATCCGTCGCGATACTCCGGGTTCGCGTTCGGGATGGGCATCGAACGGACGCTGATGTTCCGCCACAACGCCGAGGACATGCGTGACATGGTCGAGGGAGACGTGCGGTTCACGCTCCCGTTCGGAATGGAGATCTGATGAAGGTCCCGCTCTCCTGGCTGCGGGAGTATGTCGATCTCCCGGCGGTCACCGCCCACGAGGTGGCCGACAAGCTCACCGCGGCCGGGCTCAAGCTCGAGTCGATCGCCTCGCACGGCCACGACGTCAAGAACGTCGTGGTCGGCGAGGTGCTCGAGATCGAGGAGCTGACCGGGTTCAAGAAGCCGATCAGGCACTGCAAGGTCGAGGTGGGCGAGGCGACGCCGCGCGAGATCGTCTGCGGGGCCGTGAACTTCGCCGCCGGTGACCGGGTGCCCGTCGTGCTGCCCGGGGGCGTGCTGCCCGGCGGGTTCGAGGTGGGGGCGCGCAAGACGTACGGACGACTGTCCGAGGGCATGATCTGCTCCGAGCGTGAGCTCGGGCTGGGCGACGACCACGACGGCATCATGGTGCTGCCCGCGGACACCCCCATCGGCACCGACGTGGTCGAGCTGCTCGGGCTGCGCGACGACGTGATCGAGCTGGAGATCACGCCCGACATCGGCTACGCGCTGTCGATCAGGGGCGTGGCGCGCGAGGTGGCGACGGCGTTCGGGGTGGAGTTCCGCGATCCCGCCGACGTGGAGCCGCCCGAGGAGGCCGCCGCGTCGTGGCCGGCCTCGATCGCCGACCCGACGGCGTGCGACAGGTTCGTGCTGCGCGAGGTCAGCGGGTTCGACCCGGCCGTGCCCAGCCCGCTCTGGATGCGGGTACGCCTCTCACGGGCCGGCATGCGCCCCGTGTCGCTGGCCGTCGACGTCACCAACTACCTGATGCTGGAGCTGGGGCAGCCGCTGCACGCGTTCGACCGGGCGAAGCTGACCGGGGAGATCGTCGTACGCAGGGCCGCGGCCGGTGAGCGGCTCGAGACGCTCGACCACGTGGTCCGCGAGCTCGACCCCGACGACATCCTGATCACCGACCAGTCGGGGCCGATCTCGATGGCGGGCACGATGGGCGGGCTGGAGACCGAGATCTCCGACGTCTCCACCGACATCGTCATCGAGGCCGCCCACTTCTCCGCGACCGGCATCTCGCGCGAGTCGCGCAGGCACGGGCTGGTGTCGGAGGCGTCCAAGCGGTTCGAACGGGGCGTGGACCGGGAGCTGCCGCTCGTCGCCTCGTGGCGGGCCGTGCGCCTGCTGGCCGAGCTGGGCGGCGCGACCGTGCAGCCCGGGGTCACGCATGCCCAGGTGGACGTGTCACCGCCGCGCATCGCGATCCCGTCGGGCTACCCGAGCGCCGTGGCCGGTGTCACGTACTCGAAGGAGACCGTGATCTCGCGGCTGGAGCAGGTCGGCTGCGTCGTGACGGCCGGCAGCGACCCGGCCGTGCGCAAGGGCGGCGTCGATCCGACCGGGGTGGTGACCGGCGGCGCGCTGGCGGTCAAGCTGGCCGTCACCGGCGACGACATGATCACGGTCACGCCGCCGTCGTGGCGTCCCGACCTCACCGATCCCAACGACCTGGCCGAAGAGGTCATCCGGTTGGAGGGCTACGAGAGCCTGCCGTCAGTGCTGCCGTCGGCCCCGGCCGGCGCGGGGCTGACCGAGAGGCAGCGGCTGCGGCGGCGGGTCGGACGGGCGCTGGCCGAGGGCGGTTACGTCGAGGTGCTCAGCTACCCGTTCATCAGTCCTGCCGACTTCGACCACCTGCAGTTGCCCTCCGACGACGCGCGGCGGCGTGCCATGCGGCTGGCCAACCCGCTGTCGGAGGACGAGCCGCTGATGCGCACGACGCTGCTGCCGGGGCTGCTCAAGACCCTGGTGCGTAACGTCGGGCGTGGGTTCGCGGACGTGGCGCTGTTCGAGACGGGGCCGGTATACCGGCCGCGCGAGGGTGCTTCCGAGGTGGCGCCGGTGCTCGGGGTCGAGCGGCGGCCCACCCTCGAGGAGCTGGCCTCGATCGAGGCGGCGCTGCCCGACCAGCCGCTGCGGGTCGCGGTCGTGCTGACCGGGGAGTTCGAGCGGTCCGGCTGGTGGGGCGGCGGGCGCCAGGCCTCATGGGCCGACGCGGTGCAGGCCGCGCGGCTGGTGGCGGCCGAGTCGCGGGTCGAGTTGTCGATCAGCGCCGACCAGCACGAGCCGTGGCATCCCGGCCGGTGCGCCGCCCTCTACGCGGGCGACACGCTGGTGGGGCATGCCGGTGAGCTGCATCCGCGGGTCATCGAGGCGTACGGGCTGCCGCCGCGCACCGCGGCGATGGAGCTGGAGTTGTCGCGGCTGGAGGCCGTCATGCCCGGGCCTGCCGACGCCCCGCCGGTGTCCGCCTATCCGGTGGCAACGCAGGATGTGGCGTTGATCGTGCCCGACTTCACGCCGGTGGCCGATGTGGAGGCCGCCCTGCGTGACGGGGCCGGGGCGTTGCTGGAGTCGATCCGGTTGTTCGACGTTTATGCGGGGTCGCAGGTGGGCGAGGGGAACAAGTCGCTCGCCTACTCGATGCGGTTCCGGGCCGGGGACCGTACGTTGACGGTTGAGGAGACTACGGCGGCCCGGGACGCGGCGGTGGCGATGGCGGCCGACCGGGTGGGGGCTCAGCTGCGTAGCGCCTGAGCCGTTTCAGGGGCCGGTACAGTGGGTGCCGTGCCGGCCCTTACCGGGTTCGGGCCTGGTAGAGCTTGGTGACGTCGATATCGATGTCGAAGGGAGCCGAGATCTTCAGCCTGTCGTGATAGGCGCCGGTGGTCACGTAGGACTTCGTGACAGGATCGAGCTCGTAGACGAAGATGACTGGCTTGCCGTCGAGCTCTTCAATGATCCAGAAATGGCGAATCCCCGCCTCTGCGTAAAGTACAGGCTTGCGCACTTTGTCGCGCACCGCGGAGTCCGGCGAGACGACTTCGACAACGAGGACCACGTCTCCGGCCTTGAAGCAGGTGACCTCACTCCCGATCATCGCCTTGGGCCCCACGACGATGAGGTCGGGCTCCGGGCGCTGCTGCGGAGCTGTCTTGACGCTCATCTCCTGGACCACTTCGTGGTCTGCCGGCACGAGGTCTTCCAGCTCGTTGTGCAGCCGATGGATGACCATCTGATGGAAGTGTCGCTGTGGGCTCACGAAGACCAAGCTTCCATCAATCAACTCTGTGTGCGCAGGCAAATCCGGAATGTGATCGAGATCTTCTGCTACGAAGCCCTGCGGTGGCGGGAAGACCCAGTCGGGGAGCGAGGGATGAGGCGTCATCTCAAGGATCACCGCTTCGGCAGCCATGGTCATGGTCCAACGCTACCAACCTATTGCGCTCACGCCGGGTGAACGGCCATACACGCTAGCGGAATCGCTGTCGGAGTTGAGACGTGCAGGCTGAACCCGGGAGGATCTGGTCATGAGGCAGCTGCTGGTGTTCGGTGCGCGGGATGACGCCGAGGAGGTCGCGGAGGCGCTGGGGGAGTGGTTTCCGGCGCTTGGGGTGCCGCGGGTGGTGCGGGAGACGCTTGCGGGGGAGGACGACGCCGAGGACGCACAGTGGCTGGTCGTTGTCGAAGGGCTCGAGCAGGGGGCGCTGGCGAAGGTGGATGAGCTGGTGGAGCGGTATGAGGGGTGGCGGGAATCGGGCTGAGCCGACTCAGAACTTGTCAATCTCGGTAAGGTCGATGGCCAGGTCGAAAGGGACCGTTAGTTTCAGCGAATCGTAGTAGACGCCGGTGGCGACGTAGGACCTGGTGGCGGGATCCAGCGCGTAGACATAGACCACGGGCCTGTCCGAGTCGTTCTCGACCCGCCAGAAATGAGGGATGCCGGCCTCCGCGTAAAGTAGTGGCTTGCGGCGACGGTCGCGGCTCTTGGACTCAGGAGAGACGACCTCGACGACAAGAACTACGTCTCTCGCCCGGTAAAAAGTCTCATCACCGCCGGCTGCCGCCTCGGCCCTGATCACTGTGAGGTCAGGCTCTGGACGCTGGTCGGTGTCGAGGATGACGCTCATCTCGCGACGCACACGGAGATCCTCCGGTGCCGCACGGCGCACTTCGCTCTCGAGGAGCGATATGGCACGCATGTGGAAGGCACGCATGTGGAAGGACGCCTGGGGACTCACGAAGACCAAGCTTCCATCAATCAACTCTGTGTGCGCAGGCAAATCCGTAATGTGATCGAGATCTTCTGCGACGAAGCCCCCCGGCGGTGGAAAGGCCCAGTCGGGCATTGAGTGAATCGTCATCTCATGAATCACCGCTTCGGCCGTCATGATCCAACGCTACCAATCTAATTCGCTCACGCCATGTGAACGGATGCATACACGGGAGCGTTCGTCGGTTGCGAACAAGTGTCCCCGTCGCGGCTGGGCTGGGGCAGAGTGGCGGTATGCGTGTTGCCGTGCTGTCCGACATTCACGGGGTGTTGCCTGCGCTTGAAGCCGTGCTGGCCGAGCCCGACGTGGCCGCGGCCGATCTGGTCGTGCTCACCGGGGACATGGCCGCGGGGCCGATGCCGGTGGAGACGCTCGACGTGCTGGTCTCGCTGGGGGAGCGGGGGCTGTGGGTCAATGGGAACGCCGACAGGGAGCTGGTGGAGGTCGCCCGGGGGAAGGTCAGCGAATATCCGGTGACCCAGTGGGCGGCCGGGCGGTTGCGCGACGATCAGGTCGGGTTGCTGGCGGCTCTGCCCGATCGGCAGGTGCTTGAGCTGGGGCGGTTGGGCAGGACGTTGTTCGTGCATGCCACGCCGCGTAGCGATGAGGAGATGATCCTCGTGGACAGCTCGCTGGAGCGGTGGGGGGAGGCGCTGGCGGGGGAGAGTGCCGACACTCTGGTGGTCGGTAACACGCATATGCCTTTTGTACGGCTGGTCGATCGGGTGCTGGTGGTCAATCCGGGGTCGGTTGGGATGCCCTATGGGAACTACGGGGCGCAGTGGGCCTTGCTCGACGGGGACAGCGGGGGCGTGACGCTTCGGTCGACTCCGCTCGATGCGGGGCGGGTGGGGGAGAGGCTGGTCGCCGAGAGTGCGTTCGAGGGGATTGAGGAGTTCATCGCCGAGTTCGTCACGAGCGTTTACTCCGATGCCGAGGCGTTGAGGGTGTTCGCCAAGGCGGAGAAACGCTAGGCGGTGGCCTGCTGGCTCGCCTCTCTGCGGGCCTTCTCGGCCAGGGCGTGCTCGTCCGTTCTGGCGTCGTACCTGCGGAATTTCGGGAGGGCGGCGCCCAGCGCCAGGACGGCGCCGACGCAGAGCAGGCCGCCCGCGCCGAGGGAGAAGCGGGTGCCGCCGAAGTTGGCCATCAGGCTGGCTCGGGTGTTGCCCAGCATCGGGCCGCTGGCGTACGAGAGGAGCTCGATGCCCGCCAGGCGGCCGCGGAGCTCCTGGGGGATCGTCTGGTTCCACATGGTCATCCGGAAGATGCCGCTGACCATGTCGGCGGCGCCGGCGAGTGCGATGCAGACGAAGACGAGCCAGACGTTGGGGGCCAGGGCGGTCAGGGCCACCGCCACGCCCCACAGCGCGGCTGCGACGATCACGCCGAGGCCCTGGCGTTGCACGCGCGCCGCCCAGCCGCCGGTGACCGAGGCGATCAGGGCGCCCACCGCGGCGGCCGAATACAGCAGCCCCAGCGCCTGCGGCGCCCTCAGCTCGTCGGCCAGGAACGGGAACAACGCAGTCGCCATCGCGAACACCATCGCCGCGATGTCCACCAGGTACGTCCCCATCAGGTCGCTGCGCCCCACCGCGTAACGCACGCCCTCGACCAGCGACTTCAGCGACGCGGGCGCGGCGTCCTCGGCGGGCGGCAACGACCGGATCCGCCACAGCAGCGCCAGCGACAGCACGAAGGTCACCGTGTCGACGCCGTACGCCACCGCCGTGCCGAACGCCGTCACCAGCAGGCCGCCCAGAGCCGGGGCCACGATGGCGCCGAAATTCCACCGCATGCTCGACAACACCGCCGCCGCTCCCTGCTGGTCATGCCGGACCACCTGCTGGAACACGGCTTCCAGGCTCGGACGCTGCAGGCAGGCGATGCCCGTGGAGACGGCGCCCATCACGTACAGGACCCAGACCTGCGGGTTCGGCAGCATCGCGTTGACCATGAGGGCCGTGGAGGTCACCAGCAGGCCGAGCTCGCTGAATATGATGATCTTGCGGCGGTCCAGCGCGTCGGCGATCGCCCCGCCCCACAGGCCGCACACCACCATCGGTACGAACTCCGCCAGGCTGACCAGACCGACCGCGAGGTAGGAGTCCGTCAACTCCTTCATCTGGTACGGCACCGCGACCATGGTGATGAACGTGCCGAACATCGTGATGACGCCGGACCCGAAGAGCAGGCGATAGTCGCGAGAGTCGCGCAGCGGGCTCACGTCGATTTGCAGGTGACGGAGAAGGCGCTTCAATCCATCGGGCACGAGGTCAGATTGTCCGACAAATGTGGCGATCGAGGCAAATGCATTTTCGGGGCCGGATGGTCGATTTTCGGAGAGGGAGATGAATTGGCCGTCCCGCCGACCGGGGCTGAGGTCCTTTGGGGAGGGAAGGGTGTGATGTTTGTCGGGCGCGGAGCGAGGGGTGACAGGCGCGGTAACCGCCCAAGCGCGTGCCTGGGTGGGTGGGAACGGCGCAGGCCCCCGGGGGGCCGGGGGCCTTGTTTGGGGGTCAGGCTGCCGGGGCCTTGTCCAGGAAGCCCAGGACTCTGCGGATCCTGCCGTCCTCGGCCAGTTCCACCACGTCGAATCCGATCGCGACCGGCTCCTCGCCCGCCGGGCCCAGGTGCCAGGTGAAGCGGGCGATGTGGTGGTGGGCGTCGTACACCTCGCCGGGGGTGAAGACCAGGCCGGGGAACATGCCCTGCGCGCCCTCGATCACCGCGGCGATCCCGGCGTGTCCGGCCACGTCGGCCAAGGGGTCGGTGTAGGTGCCGTCCTCGGTCCACAGTTCGGCCACCGCCTTCGCCCGGGCGTCGGCGTCGGTCTCGTTCCAGGCGGCAACGTAGCGTTCGATGAGATTCATGGTCATTCTCCTTGAGTTAGCGGATCTTGCGGAGGCCGGTGATCTGGAGTTCGGCGAAGACGCCGACCACCAGGGCCTGGGCGATGGCCCAGATGGCGCCGATCGTGGTGAGGCCGGCCGCGCCGGTGACCACGACGGCGACGCTGCCCAGGGTCCAGATGATGTTCAGGGCGATCACGGCCTTGGTCGCGGCCGGGCTGATCGGGCGGCGGGTGGCCAGGAAGCCGACCGCGGCGCCGTACACGAGCAGGAAGGCGCCGATCCCGCGCAGCACGCCGGCCTCCGGGCCGAGCAGGGAGCTCACCGGGGCGGCGAGGGCCAGGTAGACCAGCCCGTTGCCGCCGGTGACGACGGCGTCGGCGGAGAGCGCGAGGCGCAGGAACTTCGTCCGGTCGGTGGTGACGGTCAGGGCGGTCATGTCGGGCTCCTTCGCCGAGGTGGTTCGTGCTGACATGTGAAAGATGTCAGCCACGGCGTAGGGCCCGCGATTACGCCTCAGGTAAAGGAACCGCCTCGGCTGGCCTCCAACACGGTGCCTACCAGGGGAAACGCGAGTGATGTGACAGCGGACACAGTCACCGGCAGGAAGGCCATGATCACGAGGCGTTGGCCGCCGTCATGCTCGCCTTCCACGGGAACCAGGGCACGCGGATCTGGTACTGGCCTTCGCGGCCGTTGAGCGCGAGGGCGGGCAGCTTGGTGCCGATCATGGAGTCCCCGAGCACGATCTTGCCCGTGGAGGTCGCGGCGGCGCGATCAAGCGCCGGTCAGGCGCCGAGGATCTCCCTGCGCAGGTGGGTCTTGAGGATCTTGCCGCCGGGGTTGCGGGGCAGCTCGCCCTCGCGGAACCAGACGTGCACCGGGATCTTGAACTTGGCGATCCGGCCCGTCAGGAACGACTTCAGCTCCTCGGCCGTGACCGACATGCCCGGCGCCAGGCGGATGACCGCGCCCACCTCCTCGCCCAGCACGTCGTCCGGCACGCCGATGACCGCCGCGTCGTCCACCGCCGGATGCTCGAACAGGGCCGCCTCCACCTCGGCGCAGTAGACGTTCTCGCCGCCCCTGATCACCATGTCCTTGGCCCGGTCCACGATGTAGACGAAGCCCTCGTCGTCGATCTTGGCCAGGTCGCCGGTGTGCAGCCAGCCGCCGACGAACGTCTGCGCCGTGGCCTCCGGCTTGTTCCAGTAGCCCATGATGACGTTCGGGCCGCGTACGCACAGCTCGCCCACCTCGCCCGGCGGCAGCTCGTTGCCCATCGGGTCCACCACGCGCACGTCCACCACGGCCGTCGGCAGGCCGATGCTGTCGGGCTTGGCCTGGTAGTCGGCGCCGCCGTTGCCGATGGCCAGAGCGCTCGTCTCGGTCATGCCGTAGCCGTTGGAAGGGGCGCGGTTGGGCAGGTGCTCGGTGATGCGCTCCAGGAGCTTGGGCGGGGCGGGGGCGCCGCCGTACCCGAGGGTGGTCAGGGACGACAGGTCGTACTTGCCGAAGTCGGGGTGGGACATGAGCTGCCAGGCGTTGGTCGGCACGCCGATCATCGCGGTGATCCGCTCCCGCTCGATCAGGCGCAGGGCCTGCTCGGGATCCCACTTGTACATGAGCACCAGGCCGCCGCCGGTGAACATCGTGGTGGTCAGGGCCGAGAAGCAGCCCGTGACGTGGAACAGCGGCACGGTCAGCAGGGTGATCCGGCGGGTCCCCGTCGCCGCCGCGAGGTCCTTGCCCGCCATGGCGAGTGCGCGCAGGAACCCGTAGGAGACCGTCATGGGGGACTGGCCCAGGTTGCGGTGGCTGCCCAGCGCGCCCTTGGGGTGGCCGGTCGTGCCGGAGGTGTAGAAGATCGTGGCCGGGTCCTCAGGGGAGAGCTCGACGTCCGGGAGTTTGACGTCGGCCGCGATCTCGCCCATGACGTCGCCGAACGCGTGCGCCCCTTCCGGGGCCTCACCTCTGGTGACGATCAACGGCACGCCGGTCGAGGCCAGCCTGGCCGCGCGCTCGCCGTCCGCGATCAGCACCTTGGCGCCGGAGTCGCTCACGCCGTAGGCCAGCTCGGCCTCCGTCCACCAGGCGTTCAGCGGTACGGCGATGGCTCCCGCGGCCAGCACGGCCGAGAACGAGACCACCCATTCCGGGTAGTTGCGCATGGCCACGGCCACCCGGTCGCCTTTGTGCACGCCGTATTCCTCGACCAGGCGGTTGGCGAGGGTGGCGGCGCGGCGGAAGTGGTCCTCGAAGGTGATGTGCTCGTCCTCGTACACGAGGAAGACCTTGTCGCCGTGGAACCTGCTCATCTCCAGCAGGGCGCGGAAGTGGGCGGGGGCGTGCTTCCACGTGCGTATCCCGGTGCCGCCGATCTCCTCCATCTCGAACAGCTGGCCGGGTCCGGTGAGCTGGGCCTGGGCCTGGGCGTGCGAAAGGGACATGCGCCGAACTCCCGCTGTAGACGATTATTCCGGATAAATCACGATACCGACCGGTAGGTACGTCGCGCTAGAGCAGCCAAAACGGGGCTTCTAGCCCAGGCCGATAGGCGAGAGTTGCTGGATGTCGTAGCGGGCCCGCAATTCGGTCACCGCCGCCTGGTCGGGCGGCCCGGGGCAGTACAAGCCCGTCCGTCATCCGGTCCTGCCCTTCATAGAGGGTGATTGGTACCAATCTTCCGGAGTGGCCAGAGCCGATCAAGCCTTGTGAAAGTTTCATTTTTCTGCCGATAATTTCTGGCTTCCAACTGCTGTTTTAATGATCGCGGAGGGCTGGCATTGACCGTGCACTCGCATGTCAATACCGTCTGCGGTGCGGTCGTGACCGCATCGAAACTTTCGGAATCGAGTGCCTGCCTCCGGAGGTAGATGTCCGTGCATTCGTCGTCGCTAGTCAGAATCCTCACCTTGCTGGGGATGCTCTCAGCCTTCCTCCTGCCCGTCACCTCGGCCGACGCGTCCGCGCCGCTGCGCACGCACGCGGCCGGCCGGGGCAAGTTCATCGGTACGGCGCTCGCCACCAGCCCGCTGTCCAACGAGACCTCGTACCGCAACACGGCGGCCACCGAGTTCAGCCAGGTCACCGCCGAGAACGCGATGAAGTGGGACTCCACCGAGCCCAGCCAGGGCCAGTTCAACTTCTCCGGCGCCGACGCCATCGTCAACTTCGCCACCCAGAACAACCAGCAGGTCCACGGCCACACCCTCGTGTGGCACAGCCAGACGCCGGGCTGGGTGCAGAACCTGGGCGCCACCGCCATGCGCACGGCGATGCAGAACCACATCAGCCAGGTCGTCGGCCACTACGCCAGCAACCCGACCGTGGTCTCCTGGGACGTGGTGAACGAGGTCTTCGACGACAGCGGCAACCTGCGCACCTCGTTCTGGTACAACACGCTCGGCCAGAGCTACATCGCCGACGCCTTCCGCGCCGCCCGCGCCGCCGACCCGGACGCGCGCCTGTGCATCAACGACTACAACACCGAGGGGATCAACGCCAAGAGCACCGCGATCTACAATCTGGTGTCGTCGTTGCGGCAGCAGAACGTGCCCGTCGACTGCGTGGGCTTCCAGAGCCACCTGGCCATCCAGTACGGCTTCCCGAACGACTTCCAGCAGAACCTCCAGCGCTTCGCCGCCCTCGGCGTCCAGGTGCGGATCACCGAGCTGGACGTGCGCATCCAGACGCCCAGGGACGCCACGAAGGACGCCACGCAGGCCACCTACTACCGCAACGTCGTCAACGCCTGCCTGGCCGTCACCGCCTGCGCGGGCGTGACGATCTGGGGCTTCACCGACAAGTACTCCTGGGTGCCCGACACGTTCCCCGGGCAGGGCGCGGCGCTGATCTACAACGAGAACTACCAGCAGAAGCCCTCCTACACCGCCGTGCACGACGCGCTGGCGGGCGGCACCACCACCGATCCCACGCCGCCGACCACGCCCGGCGCGCCTGCCGCGAGCAACGTCACCTCGAACTCCGCCACCCTGACCTGGACCGCCTCGACCGACGCCGGCGGGAGCGGCCTGGCCGGGTACAACGTCTACCGCGAGCAGGGCACCACCGATCCGGTGCTCGGGCAGAGCAGCACCAACTCGATCTCGCTGACCGGGCTCAGCCCGAGCACGCAGTACCAGGTGTACGTGCGGGCCCGCGACGGAGCCGGGAACCTGTCCACCAACTCGCCGCTGGTCACCTTCACCACCATCGCCGGCCCCGGCGGCGGCGGAGGCTGCACGGCCACCGGCACCGTGCAGACCCAGTGGAGCAACGGATACGTGGTCCAGCCCGTGACCGTCACCAACACCGGCACCTCCGGCATCAGCGGCTGGACCGTCACGTTCACGCTGCCCGCCGGGCACACGCTGAGCGGCTCGTGGAACGCCGCGGTGACCGTCAGCGGGCAGACCGTCACCGCCAGGAGCATGGGCTACAACGGCACCCTGGCGCCGAACGCCAGCACCAGCTTCGGATACCAGGTCAGCCGGCCGAACGGGAACACGCAGACGCCTTCCGGCTACACCTGCGCCTGATCGATCTCCTCTGGGCGGCTTCGTGCCGCCCAGAGGATTCTCTCGTGCGGGAATATTGACATTTAAACCGTTCGGGTCTGTCGTTCGCCATAGGAGGTGAACGGCATGAACGAATGGGATGCCACCTCGTACGCGGGAAAGGACACCATCCTGCGAGTCGTCAGGGACGAGGCCGAGCGGCTGTTCGACCTGGCCGAACCCGAGGAGGCCTGGGAGGCTCCGACCGCCTGCCCGGGCTGGACGACGCGGGACGTGGTCGCGCACATCGTCGACACGACGGAAGGGTACTTCGCCGCCTTCGACGCGGCCCGCGGCGGCGGGGACCCGGCGGGCGCCTACGGGCTGACCGGGATGGGCGCCCGGGTGAACGAACAGGCCGTGGCGCTGCGCGGGGTCCCGCAGAAGGAGTTGCTCGACCGGCTCAAGACGGACTTCGAGCGCATGCAGACGATCCTGCGCGACCTCGGCGAGGACGAATGGGGCGGGTTGACCGTTCCGCACTTCTACATGGGGCCGCTGCCCGCGTACTTCTTCGCGGCTGGGCAGCTCATGGACTACGCGGTGCACTCCTGGGACATCCGCCAAGGGAGCGGCCGGGCGCACGGGCTGTCGGGGGAGGCGGCGGATCTGCTGGTGCCGTTCATGTTCGTGTTGTGGCAGTCGACCGTCAAGGCAGGGGCGGATCTCACGCCGTTCGAGGTCGGGGTCCGGGTGGGCGGGGTCAACGGGGGTGACTTCCGGGTCTCGATGGGCTCCGGCGGGATGACGTACCGGAAGGAGAGCCTGGACGGGTTGCCCGCGGTGATCGAGTTCGACGCGGGGAGCATGGTGCTCACCACGTTCGGGCGGAGCAACTCCGGGACCGTCAGGGGCGATCTGGCGCTCGCCGACCGGTACCTGAACCTGTTCTTCCGGATCTGAGCTGATCGGGCCCGTTTCGGCGGGCCCGATCGTCCTCACTCCAGGGTGATCCCTTCGCGCCTGAGGTCCTCGATGATTCCGTCCACCAGGCGCGTGGCCACCGTGTGGTGGAGGCGGCCGGCCTCGCGCAGCTCGCGTACGGCGGGCACCGGGTCGGGGTCGGCGAACAGCCGCTCGTCGGAGTAGTCCACGGGGCGGCCCGTCGGGTCGACGGTCCACCAGGAGGCCTCCAGCGCGATGCCGTTCGGGTCGCTGAAGTAGATCGAGCGCAGGAAGCCGTGGTCGATGACGTCGGTGACCTCGCAGCCGTGCGCCTTGAGCCGGTCGCGCAGCCTGAGGAGCGCGTCCTCGTCCGGCAGGTGCAGCGACAGGTGGTCGAACTGGGCCGCCTTTGCGTACGGCACGCCGGCGGGCTTGGCGAAGCTGTCGAGTTGCTGGTCGGTGTATTCGAAGAAGGCGACGGTGTTACCCGGGGCCACCTCGAAGAAGTAGTGCTTGAACGCGGGGATGGCGAGGGTGGTGACGAGGCGGGCGTCGAGCACGCCGTGCCAGAATCGCACGGTGGCGTCCATGTCCGCGGTCACCAGGGCTAGGTGGTGCACGCCGCGCCAGTGCACCGTGTCTGGGGTCGCAGCCATGCGTCAACCGTACGCCTTTCAACTATCTCTGGTAAGCCATGGCTTTCTGCCGTTGAGCATTGACACCCCTATCCCTCCGCGGGCATGCTGCGGAAGCTGATCCAAATCGATTTGCATTGGGGGAAGCCGGATGGCCGACCGTCCTCGACGGGTGCTGGTGACCGGGGCGGCAGGCGGGCTGGGGCGGGCGGTGCTCGCCCTGCTCGCGGCGGAAGAGGTGGCCGTGACCGCGCTCGACCGCCGCGATCCCGGTGAGGTACGCGCGGATCGGGTGGTCGTGGGCACCGCGTGCGACCCCGGCGTGGTACGTGACGCGCTCGACGGAGTGGAGGCCGTGATCCATCTCGCCGCCACGCCCGCGCCGGTGCTGGGGCCGCCCGAGGAGGTGTTCTCCATGAACGCCCGCGCCACCTACGTGGTGCTGGAGGAGGCCGGGCAGGCCGGGGTCGGGCGGGCGGCGGTCGCCAGCAGCCTGTCGGTCCTGGGGCTGGCCTGGGCCGCGCGGCCGCTGCATCCGGCGTACGTGCCGGTGGACGAGCGGCTGCCGTTGCAGATCGAGGATCCGTACGCGCTGTCCAAGCAGGCCGACGAGGCCACCGCCGAGATGATGACGCGGCGGTTCGGGATGACGACCGTGGCGCTGCGGTTCCCGCGGCTGGGAGAGGTGGACGGGAAGTTGCGGCGTACGGAGGAGGAGTGGGCCGCGGACCCGGCGGCCGGGGCCCGGGAGTTGTGGGCGTACCTGGACTTGCGGGACGCCGCCCGGGCCGCGTGGCTCGCGGTCACCCGGCCCGTCCAGGGGCATCACGTGGTGTCGGTCGCCGCGCCGGACACGTTGTCGGCCGTGCCGACCGAGGAGCTGCTGAGCCGGTTCCATCCGGGGAGCGAACGGCGGGGCGCGTTGCCGGGCAGGACGGTGCCCATCGACCTCGGCGCCGCCGAACGCCTGCTGGGCTTCGCCGCCCGGCACACCATGGGCGCCGCCTCGTGAGCGGCACGATGCCGGAGACGCAGGCGCCGTGGCCGGGGCGGGACGGGCTGCGGATCACCGGGGTGCGGGCCGTCGTGACCGCTCCCGAAGGGGTGCCGCTCGTGGTGGTGCGGGTCGACACCAGCGAACCCGGCCTGTACGGCATCGGCTGCGCCACGTTCACCCAGCGGTTCATGGCGGTGGCCGTCACCGTGGACGAGCACGTGGGCCCGATGCTGATCGGCCGTCACCCGGCCGACATCGAGGACATCACCCGGATGGTGCATTTCTCCTCCTACTGGCGTAACGGGCCCGTGCTGAACAACGCCTTGTCCGGGATCGACCAGGCGCTGTGGGACATCGCGGGCAAGCGGGCGGGCATGCCCGTGTACGAGCTGCTCGGCGGGCGGGTGCGGGCCGCGGCCGACACGTACCTGCATGCCGGCGGGGCCACGGCCGAGGAGACGATCGAGACGGCCCGGGAGATCCTGGCGCTCGGGTACCGGCATGTCCGGTTGCAGGTGGGGGCGCCGGGTCTGGGGCATTACGGGGCGCCGGGGTCGGCCGGCGGGTATCCGGGGCAGCCGTACCCGGACGGGTGGGACGTACAGCGTTATCTGCGCGACACCCCCGCGCTCTTCGAGCGGGCCAGGAGCGAGCTGGGCGAGGAGCCCGGGCTCATGCACGACGTGCACTCCCGGCTCAGCCCCAAGCAGGCCGTGGCGCTGGCGCGGCGGCTGGAGCCGTACCGGCTGTTCTTTCTGGAGGATCCGATCGCGCCGGAGTTCTACGATCGGCTGCCCGAGGTGCGGGAGGCCGCGCCGATGCCGATCGCGGCGGGCGAGCAGCTCGGCTCCGTCGCCGACGCGGCCAGGCTGGTCCGCGAGGGCGGGGTGGACCTGCTGCGGCTGCACGTGTCGGCCGTCGGCGGGCTGACGCCCGCGCGCAAGCTGGTCGCTTTGTGTGAGTTGTCGGGTGTGGGGACGGCGTGGCACTCTCCCGCCGACGTCTCGCCCGTCGGCGCGGCCGCCAACGTGGCGCTCGACGTGACCACGCCCGCCTTCCAGATCCAGGAGGGGCACGTGTACGGGGACGCCGTGCACGAGGTCTTTCCCGGCACCCTGCAGCCGCGCGACGGGTATCTCTATCCGAACGACGCGCCCGGGTGGGGGATCGAGCTGGATGAGGCGTTGGCCGTCCGGTATCCGCCGGAGACGCATCTGCATGAGCGGTGGGCCGTCCGGGTGCGGCGGCCCGACGGCGGTCTGGAGGCGCCTTAGCCGCTGTTCGTTCAGTGACGGTAAATTATAGTCAACGTAAGGATCGGGTCAATGTAAGATCTGGCCATGGCCTCTGGTGAGCGGGTCCCCGCCAGGCGGGAGCGGAAGAAGGCGGAGACCCGGCGCGCGATCGTCGCCGCGGCGCGGCGGCTCTTCGATGAGCGCGGGTTCGACGCCGTGACGGTGGTCGAGGTGGCCGAGGCGGCCGACGTGTCCGCCAAGACCGTGTTCAACTATTTTCCCGCCAAGGAGCAGCTCTTCTTCGAGGATGAGCCGCTGCTGGCCGGAGTGCCGTCCGAGGTGGTGAGCGGGCGGGTGGCCGGGGAGTCGGTGGTGGGCGTCCTGCGCACTCTGTTGCCCGCCGCCGTGGCCGACCCGGCCGCGCTGGTGGAACGGGCGCGGGTCTATCACGGCAGTCCGGCGCTGCGGGCGTTCGGGCGGGAGATGTTCGCCGCGCAGGAGCGGGCGCTGGCCGGTGTGCTCGCCCGCGACCGCGGACCGGGCCGGGTCACGCCGGGGATCCTGGCGGCCGTCGTGCTGAGCCCCGTGCGTGAGGTGTGGGAGACGGTCCTGACGCGCATGGCCACGGGCACGCCGCCCGAGGACGCCCTCGACCAGGGGGCTCGGGCTCTCGACGAAGCGCTCGCCGTACTCGGCCAGGGATTTCCCGGCTTGACCAGGGGTGAGCACGTACGCGGGGCCGCCGAACGGGCGGCGGAAGGCGGTGGAGGGGCCGCGGAGGCGCAGGCGACCTTGGGTGTAGACGTTCGGGAAAGCGTTGCCGGGCGGCGCGGCGAGCGGGCCGGGATCACGCGGGTGGCCGAGTTGGCCGGGGTGAGCGCGACGACCGTCTCGCACACGCTCAACGGGCGCCGTCCGGTCGCGGAGCGGACCAGGCGCCGGGTGCTGGAGGCCATCGAGGAGCTCGGCTACCGGCCCAACGTGCTCGCGCGCAGCCTGCGGACCAGCAGGAGCCAGACGATCGGGCTGGTGATCCCGGACATCACCAACCCGTTCTATCCGGCACTCGCCCGCGGCATGCAGGACGTGCTCGGGCCCGCCGGATACGACCAGATCATCAGCAACACCGACGGCGAGCGGCGGCTGGAGCGGGCCGCGCTGGAGCAGATGATCGCCCGGCAGGTCGACGGGCTGGCGTTCGCGGTGTTCAACACGCACGCCGAGGACCTGTTGCCGGTCATCGAGAGGGGGATGCCGGTGGTCAGGCTCGGCGGCAGGCTCATCCAGCAGGGCGTGGACGTCGTGCACAGCGACGATGAGGGCGGCGCCCGGGAGGCCACCCGCTACCTGCGGGAACGCGGCTATCGCCGGATCGGTTTCGTGTGCGGTCCCGCCGAGGAGGGGCCGGCCGCCGAACGCGTGGCCGGCTACCGGGCCGCGCTGGCGGAGGCGGGCGTGGGCGCCGGTGTGGAGGGTGGGCTCGTGGTGCACACGCACTTCAGTCGCCAGGGTGGCGCCGTGGGGGCGGCGCGGCTGCTCGACCTGCCCGAGCCGCCCGACGCGCTGCTGTGCGCCAACGACGTCATGGCCATCGGCGCGCTCGACGTCGCCATCGAGCGCGGGCTGCGGGTGCCGGAGGACGTGGCGATCATGGGGTTCGACGACATCGAGGCGGCGAGCATGGTCACGCCCCGGCTCACCACGATGGCCAACCCGGCCAGGGAGATCGGGCAGGCCGGCGCGCGCAGGCTGCTCGACCGGCTCGAAGGCAAGGTGGGCGAGCCGTACAGCGAGATGATCATCCCCGCCCGGCTGGCACGCCGCGAGTCCGCCTGACAGCATCCGAGTTCGCCGGGGGAGGGCGCCTGGAGTCGCTCACCCTAGACGAGTAAGTCCGATCGCCGGTCAGTGGTCGTAGGCGATCAGTGACCGGATAGTCGGGGCGTTGGTCATGTGGTTGTGCCAGATCGCGGCGGCCATCGCCAGGACACGCTGGGCGACGCGGAT